>NZ_JBHTDH010000025.1:0-60346 GCF_042666555.1 Herbaspirillum sp. GCM10030257 | reverse complement strand
TTGTCGCACCACCGGCGGATCGTCTCATAGCTGACTATCACGCCGCGCTCCAGCAGCAGCTCTTCGATATCCCGCAGGCTCAGCTGGAAACGGAAATACCAGCGCACCGCGCAACTGATGACCGCACCGGGGAAACGATGGCGATAGTAACGGGCTTTGGGTATCTTCATTGCCCGACTTTACCAGCGTCCATCGTTAACGTGACATTGCCGCACCGGTGCGAAGGATCCAGAGCACACCGTCCATGACGGACCGGTCATTATGCTCTACTGGCCTCTCAAGTCTGTCGGCGCGACGTACTGGTGATGGAATTAACGGTGCAAGGATGCCCCATTGTTCATCCGTAAGAAATTGCTGGCTCGCCATTTCGAACCTTCAACTACTCAAAATCGCCAGACCGGCATTTTTGAAATGAGTTCTAGTCTATGCCCTTAAACAATTTTGAATCTGACTGAAAATTTTATATAATTTAGCTTTATATAAAGTGATATTATATGAAATAAGGAGTACTGATCTCGAAGCATTCTGATATCGAAGGAGACCGAATGATTCACTTACAGGATTTCAACACGCTGGAATCATTGGCGACAAAGCATGCGATTCTTTGCGGCAGCCAGACGATGACCTGGCGTGTATGGGGCAGCGGGTCCCCTGCTATCCTGCTGCATGGCAGTGTAGGCTCTTGGACGCACTGGGTGCGTAACATTGGCGCCCTCGCTGAGCGGCATACGGTGTATGTCCCGGATCTCCCTGGCTATGGCGATTCGGACCTGTTACTGCGAGAGCCCACATTCGACAATTTGTCCGCAGCTATTTGGTCCAGCTTCGACGCACTGTGTCCCCGGCGGCCGGATGTTGCGCTTGTAGGCTTTTCATTCGGTTCAGTGCTTGCAGAATGCATGGCGCTCGCACGCAATGATCAAGTGAGAAGGATTTTGCTCTTGCGCGGCAACTTTAGCGATAAAACTCCTCGTCCTCCCGCGGGCATGCAGAAGTGGCGTCATCTCAAAGATGCACCGGAACTCGCCGCAACCCAGCGCCATAATTTGGCGCTCTCTATGTTCCACGACCATACCAGAATCGATGATCAGGCGGTGTCGCTGCATATCGACAACTGCAACCGCTCGGTCGCTGATCATGTAGCCTTCTTTCCCAGCCGTCCCGTCGATGCACTGAAGTCAATTGCCGCCGAGGTGCATGGAATCGCCGGTGAATTCGATTGCTATGGGTTACCCGACCTCTGGGAACAAGGGCGCGCGCTGTTGGACACACGTCCCGATGCGCGATTTCATCTGGTCCCGCAGGCCGGCCACTGGACGATGTACGAAGCGCCGGAGACAGTGAATCAGATTCTTCTGGAGTCACTGGCCAGCTGACCTCGATGCATCGTCAACCACATTACTAAACGCATTAGCGCGGCCTTTCGCCGCTCGAAGGAATCCCGATGAACTCAAGCATATTGCCATTGCATCTTTACATTAACGGGGAATGGATCGGATGCGAGGCGCGCAAGTTTGAAAACCTGCTCAATCCTGCCACCGGCGACGCACTGGGCAAACTGCCTCACGCCACGCAGGACGACCTCACCCAGGCACTGGAATCAGCCCGGGCAGCTTTCCCGCAATGGCGCGATACACCGGCCGTCAAGCGGGGCGCAATCCTGCGCCGCGCCGCGCAAATGATCCGCGAGCGCGGTGAACATATTGCCACACTGATGTCCCTTGAGCAGGGCAAGACCGTCACCGAGGCCCGCATCGAAGTTAACGTGGCCGCCGAGGTTTTTGAATGGTGCGCCGACGAAGGACGACGCGCCTACGGTCGGTTGATTCCCGCGCGGGAGCCTGGCTGGCGCCAGTCTGTTCTCAAGGAGCCGATTGGCATAGTGGCTGCCTTCACACCATGGAATTTCCCGGCGATGCTACCTGCGCGCAAGATCGCCGGCTCGCTGGCCGCCGGCTGTACCTGCATTATCAAGCCTTCCGAAGAAACGCCCTGCTCCGCGCTTGAACTCGCTCGCGCATTGCATGACGCCGGACTCCCGAAAGGTGTTCTTAATATGGTCTTCGGAGTGCCGGGCGAGGTGTCGGAATTCCTGATCCGCTCCCCCATCGTGCGCAAGGTATCGTTCACCGGCAGCGTACCGGTCGGCCGCCACATCGCCGCACTGGCTGCCGCCGGCATTAAACCGGTCACGTTGGAACTGGGCGGGCACGCACCAGTGCTGGTATTCGATGATGTCGACCCAGTCCGCGTTGCGCACGCCTCGGCAGCAAGCAAGTTCCGCAACGCCGGCCAAGTGTGCATCTCCCCGACCCGGTTTTTTGTGCAGAGGAAGGCATATGCGGCATTCGTCGACACCTTCGCACGGGCGGCTGCGGCGCTGAAGGTCGGCACCGGCACCGACCCCGGCACGCAGATGGGCCCTTTGGCCAACCCGCGCCGGGTTGCGGCGCTTGCCGCGCTGGTCGAGGACGCAGTTGCCTGCGGCGCAAAGGTCGCCACCGGCGGGCGGCCGATTGAAGGCTGCGGTTTCTTTTTTCAGCCTACCGTGCTTACGGACCTGCCTGCGGATTGTCGGGTGATGCGCGAAGAGCCATTCGGCCCGATCGCGCTGGTAATGCCGTTCGACGACGAGGAAGAAGCCATCGCACGTACGAATGAATTGCCGTTCGGGCTGGCTGCTTACGCGTTCACTGGCAGCGCCGACCGCATCATACGACTTGGCAACCGCATCGAGACCGGCATGCTGGGAGTGAACACGTTCTCGATCGCGGGCGCGGAAACCCCATTCGGCGGCGCCAAGGACAGCGGCTATGGCCTGGAGGGTGGCATGGAGGGTCTGGAAGCCTACATGGGCACAAAATTCGTCGCTCAAGCGCCTGTACTTTGATTTACGATTGCGGCCTATGCGGGTGGCCGCAGTGCGGCGGTATCATCAACCGCTGGACACGCCGCCGCAATCGGTAAATCAACTTTATATGGAGTACGAATGGCTCAACTACAACGTGCCGGCAACCCGGAACGCACCCCGGTGCGGCTGAGTTACCTGATTTCGCAGGCTTGGTTCGCATTGCGCGACCATATTGACGGCGCATTAAAACAACACGGCGTGACGGGCATGCAGTTCACACTGCTATCGGTGCTTGCCAGCCGCGAAGCGCTGTCGTCCGCACAATTGTCGCGCCGTTTCCACATCACGCCGCAAGCGATGGGTCAGGTACTCACCACGCTAGAAGAAGCCGGCTTGCTCACACGTACCGAGGACCCGGCCAACCGCCGCGTGCTGCTGGTTAATCTGACATCCGCTGGCCGCAGCCTGGTGCGGACGTGCGACGCCGAAATGAAGATGATTGAACAGGCAGCCTTCGCCGGCATCGACGCGAAAACCCTTGCCGCGATGCACTCGGGGTTGCAGACCGTGGTCGCTCAGTTGCGCGATGGAGCGGCGACAGCCGACGGCTGATTCACAGTGCCGTACTTACTCGCACGGTGCTTGTTTTTTGGAATGGGAAACGGAACAGTGAACTTAGTGCTTTTCCGTGTGATTTTACGTTACCGGCAAACCGATGGGTAGAAAAAAGAGGAGACATTCATGCGCAATCCATTCAAGTTGGCGGCCAGTGTTGTTGCTGTGACACTGTGCTTCGGTCAGGCAGCATTGGCGCAGAGCGCTGCGGCTAGCTTCCCGAACAAGCCGATCAAGATCCTGTTGTCGTTCCCGCCAGGTGGCAGCTCCGACCAGATCACCCGCCTGGTGGCGCCGATCATGGCCGAGCGCCTCGGTCAGCCGGTTATCGTGGAAAATCGTCCCGGTGCGGGTGGTGCCATTGCCATCGGCGCGGTCGCGAAGGCCCCACCCGACGGCTACACTATCGGTGTTGGCGCTGCCGGTGGTTTGGGTGTCAATGGCGTGCTCACCGGTCAGCAGCCGTACGACCCGCTGAAGGATTTGACACCCATCGGTAACATGGTCTGGGCATCGTTCATTCTGGTCGCGCCTCCCGACTTCAAGCCGCAAACGATCAAGGAAATCATCGCCCAAGGCAAGCAGCACCCGGGCAGCTTGTCGATAGGACACGGCGGGCCAGGCACAATGATGCATCTTTCCACCGAGCTGTTCAGGCATATGGCGAAGCTTGACACCGTGGTCGTGCCCTATAAAGGCACCGCGCCCGCAACCATGGATGCGATGGCCGGTCAAATTTCCCTCGCCATGAGCGACGTGCCGACCGCGATCTCATATATTAAGTCTAAGAGACTAAAAGCAATTGCGGTGACCTCCAGCGCTCGCGACAGCGCGCTGCCCAACGTACCCACGTTCACCGAATCCGGTCTGCCCGGTTACGAGGCTACAGGCTGGATCGCGATGGTTGCACCCGCAGGCACACCACCGGCGATCGTAAAGCGCCTGAACACCGAGCTGGGGGCTGCGCTCGCGCGTCCTGAAGTGCGAGAGAAAGTACTGGCCAGCGGCTACCAAACCGCCACCGGTACGCCGGAAGAGCTGGGCCAGTTAATGAAAGCCGAGATTGCGAAATGGGGGTCTCTCGTCAAGGAAGCCAAAATCAAAGTCGATTAAGGTTTTGCGCAAGGATGACTTGAGGTATTTTGGAATAGCACGGGAATCAAGATTCGGTGAGTAATCAGTCGCTCCGTCTTGGTAGACAGTGAATAGCTGCTGCCAAGTGGAGCCTCACAAAATCCAATTGTCAACACGACTGACTGGTCGGATGACAACGAATACTTGTAGGCTTGTAGGTCGCTAATACGGAAATGCCGGGCAACTATGCAAAAGCAATTTGACCTCGACCTTGCGGGCTCCAGGTCAAATCCGTTTCATACGTCTATATAGCTGATCAAATTACGCGTTTATTCCGGCTTGATATCCGCAGCCATCGCAATCCTATGCGCACCTTTGACCTCCTCTCTGATACGAACAGCAAGCTCCTCCGGCGTGCTGGAAGTGGTTTCCACACCGAGGTTTGCAGCCATCTGAAGGACGGCCGGCATACGCAGGATTTCGCTCACTTCCTTATTAAGGCGGTCGACGATAGGCTTCGGCGTACCGGCAGGTGCGACCATGCCGAACCATACGATCATGTTATAACCTGGGACCGTCTCGGCAACGATCGGCACATTGGCTTGATCCTTGATGCGCGCCGTTCCGGTGGTGCCAAGCAGACGCAGCTTGTTCTGGCGCACATACGGCATTGAAGACGCTGCACCTTCAAACATAATGTGAACCTGGCCGGTTGCCACATCGGTAATCGCGCCGCCGCTGCCACGATATGGCACGTGCATGATATCAATGCCGGTCATCGATTTAAACATCTCTGTCGCCAGGTGCTGTGCGGAGCCATTGCCGATTGAGGCATAAGTGAGTTTCCCCGGCTGCGACTTGGCCAAGGCAATCAGCTCGGAGATGGAGTTGGCCTGCAACGACGGATGAACGACGACGTACAGCGGCGAAGTGGCCAGCATCGTGATCGGCGCAAAGTCCTTGATCGGATCATAGGGCAGCTTCTTCTTCGCAATCGTATTGAGCACCATACCGCCCTGAGATGCCAGCGCAATCGTGTACCCGTCCGGAGCAGCCTTTGCCGTTGCCTCCATTGCAATGATTTGGCTGGCGCCAGCCCGGTTTTCAACGATAACCGGTTGCTTGAGGCGTTCGCTCAATTGCTGGCCGACGGCACGCACGAGCGTGTCACCCAGGCCGCCTGGAGAGAACGGGACTAGCCACCGGATTGGTCGGCTCGGATACCCTGCTGCTGCATTCTCATTCTGCGCGGCGGCAGGCAAGGCAGGCAAAGCGCAGCATGCGGCAACGATGAATAGTTGTTTCAGTTTCGAAGTGTTCATTGGTTTGTCTCCGTTTATCTATTGATATTCATGGCCCCTGCTCTCTGGCCTACAGTTGCCACCATCCAGATGAAAAAACTCAGCCTTACTCACCCCGTTCGTTCGGAAGTTGTGCAGCAAGGAACTTCTGTGCGTAAATCGCCCGTAAATCAGTTTTCGTACCGCTTGAGCATCGCCCGGGCAATGACGAGCTGCAAGATCTGGCTGGTTCCTTCATAGATGCGCACGCCGCGGGCGTCACGGTACAGGCGCTCCACAGGATAGTCGGCCACATACCCCGATCCGCCGTGAATCTGAACGGCGCGGTCAGCAATCCGTCCCAGTGCCTCTGAACTGAAGTATTTTGCAGCGGCGGCCAAAGTGCGGGCATCCTCGCCACGTTCTAGCGCCTCCGCGGCGCGCATGGTTAGTGCGTGGCTTGCAAGATAATCCGTTTCCGAATCTGCCAGCATGGCCTGGATCAGTTGAAAGTTAGCAATCGGCTCGCCAAACTGCACGCGCTGCAAAGCGTAACGCGCCGCCTCGTCGATCAGTCGTTTGGCCATGCCTACCGCTGAAGCGGCCACGCTCACGCGCCCTCCATCGAGTACGCTCATGGCAATCTTGAAGCCCTTGCCTTCGTTTTGAGGCCCGCCCACAATGTTTTCAGCGGGGATGCGCAGGTTT
This sequence comes from Herbaspirillum sp. GCM10030257, assembly GCF_042666555.1. Lineage (NCBI taxonomy): Bacteria > Pseudomonadati > Pseudomonadota > Betaproteobacteria > Burkholderiales > Oxalobacteraceae > Herbaspirillum > Herbaspirillum sp. GCM10030257. Next base: position 53,818 of record NZ_JBHTDH010000025.1, on the reverse strand, counting down.
TCGAACGTGACGTCGCAGATTGGCGAGCCGCGCTGGCCCATCTTCTTTTCCTTTTTGCCGACGATAAGACCGAGCGTGCCACGTTCAATGATAAAGGCAGTGATGCCTTTCGGTCCCTTCTCGCTCGGATCGGTGCGGGCCATTACAGTGAGGACGCCTGCACGCGTCGCATTGGTGATGAAGCGCTTGGCCCCGTTGATCACGTAATGGTCACCATCACGCCGTGCCGAGGTGGTGATACTGGCGGCATCCGAGCCGGTCCCCGGCTCGGTCAGGCAGAACGATGTCGGCAATTCACCGGTAGCCATGCGGGGCAGATATCTACGCTTCTGCTCTTCGGTACCGAACATCACGATGCCGCGCGAGCCGATGCCCACATTCGGCCAGAACACGAGACGGAAGGCCGGCGAGGTCTCGCTGAAAGCCATCTGCACCTTCATCTCCTGCATAAGGTCAAGTTCGAAGCCGCCGTATTCCTGTGGGATGGTCAGACCGAACAAACCCATTTCCCGCATTTCTGCAATCACATCGTCCGGTACTTCATCCTCTTCCTCGACTTTTTGCTCAAGCGGCGTCAGCCGCTTTTTGATGAACCGATCGACGGTATTGAGCAATTCCTGGAAACTTTCGTGATCAAAGGCTGAAGCCATTTTCCCTTGCTCCTCATTGGCTCTTTCCAGACATGACAATCAATGCATCGAGTGCAAGCCCACCTTCGCCAGCCGGGCTGGCGACGAACGGGTTGACGTCAATCTCGGCGATTTCCGGATTTGCGATCATCAGATCCGCGAGGCGACGCACTGCATGGGCCACCGGCGCAATGTCCACGGCTGGCTGACCGCGCAAACCGTCGAACAATGCCGCACCTTTCAGCTTACGAAGTGTGTCGCCGATGCCGGCCTCATCCATATCGGGCGCGATCAGGCATACATCCTTCAATGCTTCAATCCAGATACCGCCCAGGCCAGCCAGCAGAACTACGCCCCACAGCGGATCCCGTCGGGCGCCAATCACCAGTTCCAGACCCTGCCTGGCCATTCCTTCGACCAAGATGCCATCCAGTTGCAAATTCGGCAGCGCTGTTGAGACCGACATATGCATGTTGGTCCAAGCCACCTCAAGCTGAGACTCGTCCTTGATGTTAACGGCAACCCCGCCCACATCACTTTTGTGCATGAGTTCATCAGCCTGCGCCTTGAGTACCACCGGGAAGCCGATATTTCGTGCAATGGCGACTGCTTCATCGAATGCGCGCGCCAGGTGGCCTTCCGGGACGGCGATGCCGAGTTCGCGCAATAGTTGCTTGCCTTTGTATTCCGCAATCGGGCCGTGCCGCGACTCGCGCATGCGCGGTGCCTGGCCGGCGATGACACGTCCAGCCGCGGCAGCAACCATCTGTCCGTATCGGTGCACATGGGCGATCGCGCGCAGTGCGCGGTCCGGTGAACGGAAAAACGGGATGCTGCTGCTGGCGATGATCTGGTTGAATTCATCTGCAAGCGGGTTGGCATCTCCCATTATGACAAAAGCCACTGGTCGATCCGACTTCTCGATCACGGGCAACAGTGAATGCGCCTTGGCGACTTGCTGCGGACCGGACCCGCCCATCAACGAAACGATTACACTGCCGACGCCAGGATCGTCCAGCATCGCCTGCGTGGTAGCGCCGAATAATTCAGGCTTCTGCATTCCGGCGGTCGTGAGGTCGAGCGGATTATCCGGTGTCGCAAAGTCAGGCAACAAGCTGCGCAGCGTGCTGAAGGTGGAATCCTGCAGGGCCGCCAACTCTATCCCGAGGTCAAAACAGGTATCGATCGCAATGCCCCGCAGCGCGCCCGAATTCGATATGACTGCCGCAGCGCCTTTCACCGGCTTCGGGAAACACGCCAGCAGCCCGGTAACATCAAACAGTTCATCAAGCGAATCCACTACCACCACACCTTCTCGCTCCACCAGCGTGCGCATGACGCCATAGTCACCCGCGAGCGCTCCCGTATGCGACTGGGCGGCTTCTCGCGCCTGCGGGCTACGCCCCGCGTGCATCAGCACGACAGGCTTGCCGGCTTCGCGAGCACGGCGTGCGGCACGGAGGAACATCGACGGATTGCGGATCATCTCAACGAATATCGCAAACGCGTCAACCTCTTTAGCCTCGACCAGATGGTCGAGCAGCTCTTCCACGCTGAGCGCCGCTTCGTTACCCGTGGAAATCGAAAACGATACGTTCAAGCCCTTGCCGGTGAATGCCTGACGCAGATTTGCATTCATTGCACCGCTCTGGGCAATGATGCCGATGCGCGGACCGGAAATGTAGGATAGCGGCTCGATAGGCTCAAAGGTGAGGGGCACACCATCGGCGAAATTCACCAGGCCCATGCAATTAGGGCCAACCAGTGCAAGGCCAGCGTCACGCGCAGTCGCGGCGATTTTTTGCTGCACTAACCTCCCATCCTCACCCATCTCGGAAAAGCCGGAGGCGAATACGACCGCTCCGCCAATGCCACGCGCTACACATGCCTGGACCGACTCCAGTACGGCCACCTGCGGGACAATCAACACGGCAACGTCAACGCCTTGCGGCAAGTCGTAAATGGAAGGCACGCAGCGCGCGCCATTGACTTCTGTGCGACTGCGGCTGACAAGATGCACATCGCCGGCGTAGTTGAAACGTCTGAGATTGGCTTGCAACAAGCCCGATACCGATTTGGGATCGTCCGAGGCGCCAACGACCGCGATCGAACGCGGTCGCAGCAAACGGTTGAGGTTGTGGATGTTCATGTCTGCACGCTGCCCTGGATTATTTATCGTTTCGATTGTAGGTGCCGAGGCCCGGGCGATAAGTCTTGTCGTCCAGGAACTGCTTCATTCCTTGCTGACGCCCCTGTTCCTTGTCTTCCACCGTGGATTGCCAATGCTTGGCCATCAGGTAATCGGTGCCCTGCTCCCATGTCATCTCTTCCGACATACGGTATGCAACCTTTGCCGTGCGGAGTACGGTTGGATTTTTTTCCATGAGCACCTTGGCCAGTTGACGGGTACGATTGCGCAGATTTTCGAGCGGCACCGATTCGTTTACCAGGCCCATCTCCGCTGCACGCTTGCCGTTGAAGGTTTCGCCGGTCATCACGTAATACATCGCGTCGCGCTCGCGCACCACTTGCGCGAGCGCACGGCTGACCACGCCCGCCGGGATGATGCCCCAGTTGATCTCCGACAGCCCGAACGTCGCCTCGTCCGCGGCTATTGCCAGGTCGCATGAGATGAGCGGCGTGAAGGCGCCGCCGAAACACCAGCCGTTCACCATCGCAATGGTTGGCTTGACATAGGTACGCAGCTGGCGCCACTGCCATTGCGCATTGGCGCGATACAGCTTGATCTGCTCATTAACTTTACCGTCGGTAGCGCGGAAGTATTCGCGCAAGTCCATCCCGGCCGAGAATGAATCGCCGGCTCCGGTCAATACGAGGACCTTGCAGCGGTCGTCGCTCTCCAGGTCGTTCAGCACCTCGCACATGCTGTAGACAACTGCGGGATTGATGCAGTTGCGTTTTTCCGGCCGATTCAAGGTCACCCATGCAATACCGTCCTCGAACTCGACGGTGACTGCATTATCGCGGATATTGCCTTCGTACTTGGAAGCAGCTGTGGACATAAACACTCTCCTTTATTGGGGTTTGGTCAGGATGTCAGGGAAAGAAAGATTTATTTGTAAAGCTACTTTATATAAAGTTCTATTACTTTGTCAACAGTTTAAACAGTCTGGAATGTTGAGGCACTTTGGCAATAGGATCGCACTGTTGCGGCGTCAGGTAGTTGTAGTGTGTCGGAGCTGGAAAACGGAGTGGACAGCGCGCAAGGAACCGAAGGCGGAACCGAGGAACAGAACGTGTTAAGGAAGCTACTGCATGCTTTGCCGTAGAGTTGCTGCGCGACACCCGCAACAGCAACTGCAGCAGATGCTACTTGCGTGTCCAGTCAATCTGCCATGCCGGTTTTTTGAGGTTTTACGACGGGCATGCGCAGGCAGACCAATGAATGGCTGAAGGCGGCGATCAGCATGCCGCTACATCGGGAGAACAACGATGCCTGTTCGTGCAGGATAAAATTCGATTCTTCGAGAATAGGCCGGAGTCCCCTCTCCTTAAACGATTATTTCAGTCCGTGCCGTGCTTCAAATGACACAACCGGCGCCATCGACTTGAACTGGCGCACTGTCTTTTGCTTCCTGCACTCGCATGGCCGAAGGAATCTTTACGCCGTTTTTCACCGCGGTCAGTTCGGCCAGAATGGAGATGGCGATTTCGGCGGGTGTCTTGCTGCCGATGTACAGTCCGATCGGGCCATGCAGTTTGTCTATCTGTTCATCCGGCAGATCGAACAGTTTCAGTCTTTCCCGCCGCTTGGCATTGTTCGCGCGAGAGCCGATGGCCCCCACATAGAAAGCCTCCGAACGAAGCGCCTCCATGATGGCTAGATCATCCAGCTTGGGATCATGGGTAAGCGCTACCACGGCGCTGCGCGCGTCGAGACCCATTTCCAGAACGAGATCATCGGGCATCGCATGCACGACGCTGACGCCGGGGACCTGCCAGCCGGCCCGGTATTCTTCCCTTGGGTCGCAAACGGTGACATGGTAGTCCATTCCTGCCGCGATCGTGGCAAGGAAGGCGGGGAGTTGTCCTGCACCGATGATGATCAGTCGCCAGCGCGGGCCATGGATGGTGGTGATTGATTTGTCGGTCACACGTAGCTGCATCTCGGGGGATGCAGGGGCAAGCGTCGCTTCGCCGGTCTCAAGATCGACGCTGCGCATGACTAGCTTGCGCTGCGCCAGATGACCGAGAAGTTCCTGGAGGCGGTCATGCGCGGCCAACGGTTCTATAAGGAGTTGAATGGTGCCGCCACAAGGTAGGCCGAAGCGATGGGCTTCGTCGGCGGTAATGCCATAGGTGACGAGGTCAGGTTTCGTCCTAGTAATGCCTTCAGCGCGTACGCGCGCGATCAGGTCATCCTCAATGCATCCGCCCGATACGGAACCGATTACCTCACCGTCTCCGGACATCGCCATGATGGCACCTTCCGGACGCGGGCTGGAACCCCAAGTCTTGATGACGGTAACGAGTTCGCATGGCTTGCCGGCAGCAAGCCATGCGGCAGCCTGGTTAAGAACTTCGTAATCGATGCTGTGCATGCTTGATTATGGAATGTATCTGGTTATGCCTACCGTTTACGCAACGAACATGGCCGCTGTTCCGGCCAGATGAATGTAAACCAGTCACGCGAAAAAAAGAAACAACAATATCGGATTAAATAATTCGAATTACTGAATAATCCGATGGAGATTAGAGTACGGGGCATCTCATCTCTCGCCCGAGTCATTTTACTTCCGACTCCTTCCGGGACGTCCTGATTCATTCACCTTGGTCGCCTCGATGCCGCGAATCGCTAACGCAAGCAATTCACGTAGGCGCGCGATGCCGGCATCGACCTTGGGACTGGCTTGGTTGAGCCAGCGCCGCACCTCGGTCAGGTAAATCGTCATGAACAGTGAAGCGATCAGGGAAGACTCGACATCGCCTGCAATCTTCCCGGCTTCCTGCTGCTGCCGGATGATATCGACAAGAAGCTTTTCAATCTTGGGACGCCGAGCGTAAAAGCGCGCAGTTTCGGGCCCCTGCTCGCCTGTAATTCCTAGAAAATCGAAAGTTTCCTGCACCGCCGGCCGGGCCAGCGCTGGCTCGCTCGCCCAGTAGGCATAGCGGGCGGTGAAGAACGCGGTGAGCTGGTCGATCAGCGGAAGGCTGAGATCAATCGAGGCGACGCTAGATTCGTTGATTTCATCAAGATCGTCGTTGATGATCATCATCAGGAGTTCCCGCTTCTCTCTGGCGTAATTGAACAGTGTGCCGATTCCAATATCGGCCTGGGCTGCGATTTCCCGTGTGGTTGCCGCTTCATAACCCTTGCTGATGAAGACAGCACGCGCCGCTGCCTTGATGCGCCTTCTCTTGTCCAGCTTGCTGCGCTCGCGCAATCCAAGCTGCGGTTGTGAACTATCGTCCGCATCCACGGTACCTGATGTTGCTAATTCTCTTTTTGACATGATGGTTCGGTGACAATGTTGACTGAATTCTTGTAAAGCAATGATACCCGTTCGCTGCCACCCGCTCGCCCCAATGCTCTCGCCAAAACACTGGTGCATAAATACAAGGTTTCTTTGCCCTAAATCAATGTTCGCATAAACAGGTTGACTGTTTAAAAACAAGGACACTAAAATAGAGCGCGCTCATTTTTGTAGTGCGCTCATTTTATTTCGGCGACTGGAACATTTGCAATACTTTCAACATAACGAGGAGACGTAATGCGTATCTGCCGTTTCAACGAAGGCCGCCTTGGTGTGGTCGAGCAGGATAAAGTCTATGACGTAAGCGCGGTGCTTGATGCCCTGCCGGCGTTGAAATGGCCTGTTGCCCCCGGCGATCTGCTTATTGAGCGTCTGCCGATGTTGCTTGAGGCAATCCTGGCCGCGAAAAAAGATGCCAAGACCTTCTCTCTGCAGGAAGTCAAACTGCTGTCGCCGGTGGCAACGCCCTCCAAGATCATCGCTGCACCGCTCAATTACAAGCTGCATGTGGAAGAATCCGCAGCCGATGCACAGATCCACAACAACGTGCACAACTCCGGCTATGAGGGATTTGCAAGTCCTGTCGCAAAGTTCGGCGTGTTTCTGAAAAATGCTGCCGGTCTTGTCGGCCCGTCGGAAGGGGTGGTCATCAACTTCCCCGGACGCCGTAACGACCATGAAGTCGAACTGGCTGTAGTCATCGGCAAGCAATGCAAGAACGTTAAGGCAGCTGACGCGAGGAGCGTGATTGCCGGCTACTGCATTGGCCTGGACATGACTGTACGCGGCACCGAAGACCGCAGCTACCGCAAGTCTGCCGACACCTACTCGGTGCTAGGCCCTTACCTCGTGACCCAAGACGAGATTCCGAATCCGGGCGAGCTGGCTTTTTCGATCCATGTCAATGGCCAAGTTCGCCAAAACGCCAATACGCGCGACTTGATCACCGGTGTTGAAGAACTGATTGAGGTGGCGTCGCATGTATACACGCTTTACCCCGGCGACGTAATCATGACCGGTACGCCCGAAGGCGTTGCCTCCGTACAGCCCGGCGACCTAATGACTGCACGTGTAGAACAAATCGGCGAGATGGAAGTACGCATTCGTTGAACTGTGCTGAATCAGGCCGGGCCACCGCCGTGATAGACGACATCTAGGTCCGACGCATCGTCCGACTGCAGAATGAAGGAGACAGGTGCAATAATGCTGAACCAAAAACAAATTTCGCCAGAGGTCCGCGCGGAGCGCCAACGCTTTTATGAAAAGATTGGGCGTGATGACTTCGCGCCGCTATGGGAACAACTGCATAATCTGGTGACCAAGGTGCCGACGTCGGACTGCCGCACCGCGCACTGGGAATATGCTAAAGCCCGTGCTTACCTTGACGAGGCAGGGGAGCTCATCACAGCCAAGGAAGCTGAACGACGCGTGCTGATCTTGGAAAACCCGGGTATCCGCGGCAAAGCGGCAATCACTCCGGCGCTGTATGCCGGCCTGCAAATGATCCTCCCCGGGGAAGTTGCGCCGGCCCACCGGCATTCCCAATCGGCACTGCGCCTTATCCTTGAGGGAGATGGCGCATTCACGACAGTAGATGGCGAGCAATCGCTCATGAAACGCGGTGACTTTATCATTACGCCGTCATGGACCTGGCACGACCACGGCAACCACACCGATACACCTATGGTTTGGCTGGATGGTCTCGACGTTCCTATGGTCGCAATGCTCGATGCCAGTTTCGCCGAATCCGGCACCACCGAAGCACAAACCTTCCTGCGCCCGCCAGGAGACAGTTCCTTGCGCTTTGGAAACAATATGGCGCCGGTTGACTGGCAGCCCACACCGAACCGGGCCTCTCCGCTATTTAGCTATTCCTACACGAATGCTTCTGCATCACTCGCCGCGATGGCGGCTTCCAGTACGCCAGACACCTGTCACGGCTACAAGCTGCGCTATCTGAATCCGCTCACAGGCGGTCCGGCAATGCCGACTATTGGCGCCTACATCCAGCTGCTTCCCGCAGGTTTCTCCAGCGCGCCATACCGCAGTTCCGCCGGCACAATCTTCGCGGTTATTGAGGGTGGCGTGACAGTCGTTACGGCCGATAAGACCTTCATTGCCGGTACCAATGATGTCTTCGTCATTCCAAGCTGGGTCACACATGAATTTAACGTAATGGAGAAAGCGGTGCTGTTCAGCTTCTCTGACCGTCCGGTGCAGGAAACCTTAGGGCTGTGGCGCGAGCAGCGCAGCGCCGAATAACGCATTTATACACTAACCCTCCGCCTGCGCCTTTGATAGTCCATAGGTAGAGGTTTAAGTCCTCACTCGACAAAAGATATGGAACAAAAACCGATAGTTATTTCAGGCGGCGGTCCGGTCGGACTCGTTGCCGCCCTAGCCCTTGCAGAAAAGGGGATCCAGGTCGTGTTACTCGAAAGCGCCAAGGAAATTCCGCGCGACCTGCGCGCCGGCACCTTTCATCCGCCTACCGTCGAAATGCTGGACCGTCTTTCCATCGGCAACGAGCTGTTGGCCCAAGGGATCAAGGTTCCGGAATGGCAGATCCGAGACCGGCGTACCGGCGTCGTCGCGCAGTTCGACCTCGGCATGATCGCCGACCAGACGCCCTATCCTTTCCGATTGCATTGCGAACAGCACAAATTATCTCAGATTGCTTTTAAGGCGCTATCGCGCTATTCAAATGCTCGCATACTGTTCGGACACAAGTGCACCGGTTTCGCGCAGGACGCGGGCGGCGTTACGGTCAGTGTCACCTCGGAGCATGGCGATACTGAAATTCGTGGCAGTTATCTGATCGGCGCTGATGGCGCACACAGCATCGTCCGCAAGACACTAGACGTCGAATTCGAGGGATTCACCTGGCCAGAGCGCTTCCTCGTCTTCGCCACTACCTATGACTTACGAGAGCAGGGATTCACCGGAAACGCTTATATAGCCGATCCGGATGAATGGTGTGCCATCTTCGTGCAGCCACACGACGGTCCACCGGGCATCTACCGCATCGCCTTTCCTATCAAGCCTGAAATGGAAGAAGAAATGGTCCTCTCAGAACGCTATGTACAAAGCCGCATCCAAGGTTTTCTCTCACCCGACGTGGAATACAACATTCCATACAAGAGTGTATATCGCGTGCATCAGCGGGTCGCAAAGAGCTTTCGTGTCGGCCGTGCCATGCTCGCCGGGGATGCCGCGCATGTAAACAATCCGCTCGGGGGCATGGGTCTCAACAGCGGCATTCATGATGCCATGAATCTTGTGGAAAAATTGCTCGAAGTGCTGGAACATGGACGCGACAACCGCATCCTTGATCTTTACGACCGGCAGCGCCGTCAGACCAACATCGAATATGTTCAGGCCATCACGATCCGCAACAAAAAGTTGCTCGAAGAACGCGACCCCGCCATCCGGACACAGCGTCTGGATGAAATGCGACAGACCGCCGCGGACCCTGAAAGACACCGCGCATTCCTGCTAAATTCATCGATGATTAACAGTGTTCGGCGTGCAGCGGAAATTAAATAAAAAGCAGAAGCGGCAGGCAGCAGGGCTTGACGATAGCGGACTGCCATGAAATGCATGCATCAGAACGCATACTGGAATTCCAACAATTGGAGCGAGGAGACAATTATGACCCACACTTTCATTCCGAAACGCCGCCAACTGCTCACGGCGGCCAGCGGCTGCCTGCTGCTAGGTACAGCACTAGCCAGTTTTGCACAGTCAACCAATGGTTCGGCCCCCCTCAAGATCATCATCCCGTTTAGTCCCGGCACCACACCCGACCTGATGGCGAGATTGCTCGACCCGAGACTGGCGCAACGTCTCGGCAGGCCAGTTATCGTCGATAATAAGCCTGGCGCATCCGGTATTCTCGGCATGGACGCCGTGGCGAAGGCTGCGCCAGACGGTCAGGTCCTGATGATCGGCACGTCGACCGCGCTGACTATTCCCTATTTTTACAAGAAAGTTCCGTTCGACGTTATTCAAAGTTTTCAGCCAATTACCATGGTGGGCCGTACGAATTTCGCCCTCGTCGCACATCCATCGGTGCCTGCAGTGAATGCAAAGGAACTGATCGCCTATCTCAAGAAAAATCCTGGCAAGGTAACCTATGGCTCACCAGGCAAGGGCACTTTCCACCACTTGGTTATGGAGCAGCTCGCATCGCAGACCGGTACCGCAATCACGCATGTGCCTTACAAAGGATCGGCAGGAGTATTCACTGATCTAGTAGGGGGGCATGTCAATCTCGCGATCATGCCGCTGCACGTGGCCGCTCCGCTGGAAGCTTCTGGCAAATTGAAAATCATCGGCGCGACTCGGGCCGAACGAGACCGATCCTATCCGAAAATTGCAACGCTCCAGGAAGGCGGCATTGCATCGTTCAACAACGATGCTTGGTATGCGGTTTGGGGCCCGAAAGGCATGCCTAAGGTACTGGTGGCAGCTTACGCATCAGCATTGCACGAGGCGCTAGGTAATGAGGAAGTTAAGTCAAAACTAGACCAGCAAGGCGTCAGTGTCACGCCAAGTTCGCCAGAAGAGTTGAATAAAGTATCGCATGCCGAGTATGAACACTGGGGTCGTATCATCAAGGCGGCGAACATTCAGCCGGAATAATTCATGTTTTCACAATATCAATGCATGTCACAGGCGCCGGATCACAAGTGCAACCCCGACGCATTTACGGTGACTGCGCTGCAGACAACACAACAGGGTCACCTGGTTTTGGCAGTTCCCGCACCCATGCAGTGCACGGCCCGACCTCCGAGCTCTACGGTTCGAAACGTCTGATCGAAAGTAATCGATTGGCAAGAAATGCTGGCGGAGCTCTTGGCCGCTTTTATCCATATCGCTTCGCCAGAACAACCGCCTCAAACGTGTTTGCCCTTCTCCATTATCCAATGCGTTACGATCGGCGGCGTATCACCACGATGGAAATCGAATTTCTGCTTACGCAAAGCTTTATCTGCCATAGTGGAGCGGCGGAGACGGCGCAAATGTTCAGTCCATGACTCGTCAATCACTTGTTCGACATATCGTCCGGGCTCCGCCGCGTTATGCAGCAAGTTCCACCCAATAGCACCTTGGCGCAGGCAGTTTCGACGACTTGCCTTCATGACTTCAATGAATTTCGGAGCCTGTTCTGGATTGATGCAATACTCAATAAATAAAAAAACCTGCCCACTATCTGAAACTTCGTTAATGCACTGGCTGGAATCATCATATGAGGAAGTGAGATCCTCTTCACCATTATGGATTGCGAAGACGCGATGCGCGACTATCATCGCCGCTACACCAGCAATGCAGGAAACCAGTAGGCTCAATTGGACACTAGTCAATGCCGCCAACTTACCCCATAAGGCGGCACCGACCGCGCCTGCGCCCATGATGGACATTTGATACATTGCCATACCTCTCGCTCTTACCCAGTTGGGTAGGGCGAGCTGTGCAGACATATTGAGCGAATTGGCTACCGTCAGCCACCCGGCCCCGGCGAGGAACATTGCAGGCAACGCAACGTACACACTCGGAGCCAACGCTACGGCAACGGTAGACGACGACTGCACGAGCGCACCTGCAATGACCAGAACGCCGCGATACTTTGAGGCACGCAGGCGCGGCAATAGACTTGCACCACTGATCGCGCCTGCACCCATTGATGCCAGAAGCATGGTAAAGACTTCGGTGCTGCCATCCAGGTCACGTGCAATTAAAGGCAACAGGGCAAGCAGCGAGGTGGAGTGGAAAAAGAAAAGGGCCACCGTCAGAAAAACGCTAATGAGGTGGTTGGACTGACGGACGAACTGCACGCCCACTCGCATGGCACTGCGCAGTCGTTCGGGACCAAGGGGGGCAGAGACAGCATCAGGCTTCCAGCGCAAGAGCATGAGTGCTGCGATCATCGAAAGCACCGCATTGAGGATGAAAACATAGGCGGTACCAGCACTGGCAATCACTAGTCCTGCGATCAGGGGCCCCGCGATACGTGAAGAATTCAGTGCAATGCCATTCAGGGCTAGCGCAGCCGGCAGCTGTGGGCGACTCACTAACTCTGGCACGATGGCTGCAAACACCGGCCACCGCATCGCGAGCCCGATGCCGTTGGCGAATGTTAGTGACAGCAGCAACAAAGGCGTTACCTTACCGGTAATTACAGCAGCACAGAGGATCAATGCCACACCGACAACCCATAACTGAGTGGCGATGAAATAGCGCCGCCGATCCAGAATGTCGGCCAGCGCACCACTGGGCAGTCCAAGCATAAATACCGGCAAGGTGGATGCTGTCTGGACCAGAGCTACCCAAACCGGCGAGGCAGTAAGAGAGGTCATCATCCAGGCTGCCGCGACATCGTTCATCCATGTACAGGTATTAGCGATGATCCAAACAATCCATAGCAAGCGGAAGATGGAGTTTTTGAGCGGCACAAGTGCGGAAAGCGGAACGGGGGTAGGCTCTTCCAAGACAGACGAAAGTGTCGACGGAGCAGGCAATTTGTTTGGTTCAGAGACGGACATGGATATATTTCGCTCGGCAACCAGAGACAACGTTGTTGCCGGATGCGGTTCGGTCTAGCAATTCTGAACCGAATACCGATTGGTTCTATGAGCAAGATGGCTAGAGCATTGTCACATTGACCGGCTTAATTGAGACCGAGTTAGATAGCCTCTGGGATATAACGTGGCGACGCGACATGGCGGGGTCATAGCTATGGAACTTCGTCGGCCCACACACAACGCGGCACCATGGGCAAACCGCACGGAACCGGCAAGGCGATCACGGTGAAAACGCTTTAGCGCCAATGCCCTTGAAAACAGGAGCCGCCAAATTGCTTCTTTGTTACGGCTTCCTGCATGTGCCAATTCTATTCTACGAACGCTTCTTCGCGCTTCTTTCTCAAGGACGGAAGCACCACCAATGCCATGGCCAAGGCCGACAACACCAGCATCACTGCACTGATCGGTCTTTCAAGAAACACCATCGGATCGCTGCGTGAAAGCAATAGCGCACGGCGCAAATACTCTTCCATCATCGGGCCAATAATAAACCCTAGGAGCATCGGAGCGGCTTCCATTTCCAGTTTGGCACAGACATAGCCAAACAATCCGAACAACGCCATCAGGTACACATCGAATTCACTATTATTTAAGCTGAACACTCCAATTGCGCAGAATACTAGAATAGCCGGATACAGCAGATGATAAGGCACCATGATCATACGAACCCACAGGCCGATCATTGGCAAGTTCAGAACGACCAGCATGAAATTACCGATCCACATCGAAGCAATCAAGCCCCAAAACAATGCTGGCTGTTCCGTCATGACTGCCGGCCCGGGCTGGATGCCCTGAATAATCATTGCACCAATCATCAACGCCATTACTGGATTAGATGGAATCCCAAGCGTTAGCATTGGAATGAAAGACGTCTGAGCACCGGCATTGTTTGCTGACTCGGGAGCAGCCACACCTTCAATTGCCCCTTTTCCAAAATTGCTAGCATTCTTTGATACTTTTTTTTCAATAGAATAGGCTGCGAATGAGGCAAGCATCGCGCCACCACCGGGAAGGATACCGAGCGCCGAACCAAGGGCCGTACCGCGGAGGATCGGTGCGACGATGCGCTTTAGGTCTTCCTTGTCTGGCATAAGCTTTTCGATTTTTCGGATCGTCAGCGTACGGGTTCCCTCGTGTTCCAGATTGCGAATGATTTCACCCAGGCCGAACATACCCATCGCCACCACTACAAAATTGATTCCGTCTGCCAACTGTGGAAGGTCGAAGGTATAACGCGGCGTGCCGGAGTTTACGTCAGTGCCAACCAAACCTAGCAACAGTCCAACGACAATCATGCCAATGGCGCGCAGAAGCGAGCCGTGAGCCAAAACGACCGAAGCCACCAAGCCGAGCACCATTAGCGAAAAATACTCAGCGGGACCGAAGCTCAATGCAAGTTCCGCCAACGGCGGCGCAAACAGTGCCAACAGCACAGTGGCCACTGAACCGGCAAAGAAGGAGCCAAGCGCCGCAGTCGCCAGCGCCTTGCCAGCATTGCCATTGCGCGCCATCTGATAGCCGTCGATGGCGGTCACTACTGATGATGACTCTCCCGGCAGATTGACCAGGATGGCGGTCGTTGATCCACCGTATTGAGCGCCGTAATAAATACCAGCAAGCATGATCAGCGACGAGATCGGCGGCAACGAAAACGTCGCCGGAAGCAGCATAGCGATAGTGGCAACCGGGCCAAGACCAGGCAGCACGCCGATAGCGGTGCCAAGGAATACACCGATCAAGCAATACAACAGGTTGGACGCAGTGAAAGCGGTATCTAGGCCGAGAGTCAGATTACTAATTATTTCCATTACTGTCTTTCTTCGTTCAAGATCCAAACCAGGTGCCGAGTATCGGCATCGGCAATCCGAGCCCTTTAACAAATACCAATGCACTAAAAATGGCCAAGCCAGCGGCCAGAAGCAATGAAGGCAAGAGCTTAAACTTGACGCTGGCGCAAGCACCGATCAGCACCAGGCCTACGATTGCAGGCACCACGCCGGCTCCGCGCATAAGCAATCCGAAACCTAAGACGCCTATTAGTACCAGTAGCAGACTTTTGACGGCAAAACGTTCGAGCGATTCCCCGGGACGCAGCAGCGAGCGCAATACGCTGACTGATCCCAGCACCGCTAACAACGCACCGAGAATAGTTGGAAAATATCCTGGGCCCATTCTTCCAGTTGTCCCCAAAGAGTAATCACGCCCTATCAGAATTGCCGCCAAACCTATGCCAATGAATATTACTCCAGACCAGAAGTCCTTCGGATTGCGAGTAAACGATGATGCCAAATCATCCTCCAATGATGACCATACGCGCAAATGCGCAGGGAAATGAGACGCGAGGTGTTCCGCATAGCCGCGGAAAGATGTGCGGCGCCAATATGGAATAGCCGTATTAGATATCCACGCACCAGACTATGGTGACGTTTGAAGCGAACGGTTTATTGCGACTGCTTATTCAGCGACAATGCCCGCGCGCTTGATGATACGTCCCCACTTTTCCGTATCGGACACTACCGCTTTCGCGAGATCAGCGGATGTACCCAACCAAGGTTCAACGCCAATCGAACGCAGTGACTCGCTCAAGCCCTTGTCGGCGACCACTTCCCGCACGTGCTTTTCCAGCAGCCTGGTAATCTCGGGGGGCGTCTTAGCCGGCACGAAAATCCCGAACCAACCGATCAAGTCGTAGCCTGGCAGGCCAGCTTCGGCCATTGTCGGCACGTCCTTGAGTGCCGATACACGGGTCGCATTCGTGACCGCTAATCCTCTCACGCGCCCACCCTTGATCTGCGGAATCGCCAACGAAGCATCCGCCATCACAAAGTCGACCCGGCCACCGATAAGATCGGTGACCGCTGGCGGCACGCCCTTGTAGGGCACATTCAGAATATCAACGCCGGCCAGATGAGTGTACAGCGCGCCCGCGACCTGTCCGGTAGCATTGCCTGTGCCATAGCTGTACTTGCTCGGATCCTTTTTTAATAGCGCGGTCAGCTCACCGAGCGTCTTGACGGGCAGCTTTTCTGGATTGACTAGCACTACGAAGCCGAGTGTGGCTACTGGGGCAACCGGTGCGAAGTCCTTGACTGGATCGAAGGGGAGCTTTTTGAACAGATGCACGTTGGCCACCGGTGCGGAGTTCGGTGTGAATAGAATAGAATAGCCGTCAGGTGTCGACGTGGCCACGTTTTGCGCGGCGATGTTACCGAGCGCTCCTGGTTTGTTGTCAACATAAACAGTTTGACCCAGGGTTTTCTCCATGCGCTGGGCCACCTGGCGCGCCACATTGTCGATACCGCTGCCTGCAGGGTAGCCGAGTACCATCCGGATCGGCTTGCTCGGATACGTTTGTGCCGAAGCGGCGCCGGCTAAAGCGAGCATGGAAAATACCTGCATGAGCAAGGCGGCTTTCATCAGGGTGCGTCTCATTGCTTGTCTCCTCGTTATCTGTTTTTCAACTCGTGCAACCGCCGTTTTCTCAAAAGCGGGCTGACAGCGCAGTGGCTGCGAGATTGGCCGCAAAGCTACTCGCAGCCTGGCCCGACATCTCTGGCGCAAGGCGCAGATACTGTTTTACAGCGCGCAGGCTGACCGCGCTGTTGGTCAGCATGGTGCCGATCAGTTTCTCAGCTTCCGCTTCGAGTTGCTCCGCCGGCAGCACCCGTTTGACTAATCCCGCCTGCATGGCCTGCTCCGCTGTCAACGATTCGCGGCTGTACACGAGATAGCTCAGAGTCTTGACCGGTACGCGGTCGACGAGCGCCGTCATCACCAAAGTTGGAGGAATGTCACGTTCCATCTCTGGGATGGAATATGTTGCATCATCGGCGCTGAGCGTAATGTCGCACACGCAGGCAAGACCACAGCCTGCGCCCGCCGCCCTGCCACGCACCAGCGCTATCACCGGGGCCGATGCATTCTTGATCGCGTCGTACAGCGCCAGCGGTGGTGCGGCAACCACCTTGCGTATAGTTTCTGCCGACGGCTTAGGGCCGAGCGTCGGAATAGGGGAATCCCTGCCTGCACAGAAATCGGCGCCAGCACCGGACAAGCGCACGACCTTTACCGTCTCGTCTATCGCATCGAGCGCGGCGATGATGGCGTCGCCCATTTCGGCCGTCAGAGAGTTTCCTTTCTCTGGCCTGTTGAGCACGATATCCAGCAAATCGCCGTCGCGGCGGATGATGACCTGATCAGACTGCATTGGCTTGATCCTTATGTTGTTGAATGTAATTCCAGATCACGGCGGGGGTGGCCGGCATCGGAATTTCGTCATTTCCGACATCACGCAGTGCATCCGCCAAGGCGTTGAAGATGGCTGCCGTCGCGGGAGTAATTCCACTCTCTCCCCCACCCTTCACCCGCAGCGGGTTTCCACTCGTCGGGTCTTCCGAGAATTCCAGCGTCAGCGGAGGAACGGCACCGGCGCGCGGTACGCCGTAATCCATGTATGAGCCAGACAGCACCTGCCCACTACTGCGTTCGATGTAATAGCCTTCAAGGAATGCCTGCCCGATTCCCTGAGCCAGGCCGCCATGCACCTGTCCTTCGAGAATCAGGGGGTTGATCGGCTGACCAACATCGTCGATCTGCGTATAGTTGAGCAGCGCGGTGTCGCCAGTGTCGGGGTCAATCTCCAGTTCGCATACCGCGCATCCGGTAGGATGCGCTGGCATCCGGCCGTTGAATTCGGCATCCGCCTTATAGGCGCGCTCGCTCATATCGTTCCTGGCACCCATGCCGTGTTGCTGGATGTCTGATGCAACTTCGAACAGGCTAACGAAACGCCGCATCCCGTCGTCACGAAAGCCGCCGTCGGCGAAGACCAAGCTCCCCGGAGAAGTATCCAGCATACGAGCCGCAACTTCTCTGCCCGTTGCAATTAGCTTCTCCGATGCCTGCACCAGCAGTGTTCCCGCCAGACGCATGCTGCGGTCTGAGTGCGAACCGCCGCCGAGCTTGACGAAGGCGGTATCGCCGGTGCGCAAGCGCACAGATTCAATTGGCACGCCGAGCTGGGTTGCGACAACTTGGGCGAAGGTAGTAGCATGGCCTTGGCCTTGCGTCTGCGTACCGGACACAATGTCAACGATGCCTTCCGGCAGGATTGTCAGCTCTATGCGCTCACGCGGCGCACCGACCGGCGCCTCGACGTAGTTAGCCATACCAATGCCGCGCAATCTCCCTTTTGCGGTCGACGCGGCGCGGCGCAACTCGAAACCTGCCCATTGGCCGACGTCCAGCGCACGCTTCATGTTGCCTTCGAAATCGCCGCTGTCGTACGTGAGACCCATGGGACTGCGGTAGGGAAGCTGACTGCGCTTGACCAAGTTGCGCCGGCGGATTTCCAAGCGGTCGATGTTCATCTCCCGCGCCGCAATGTCGAGCATGCGTTCCATCATGTGATGCGCCTCGGGTCGGCCGGCGCCGCGATAAGGCCCGGTCGGCACGGTGTTGGTCAGCACGGCACTGATGTGCACGGCCGCCACTGGAACGTCATAGACTGTAGTCATCACGCGGGTGCCATTGGCCATCGGTACATATGACACGGTATGCGCACCGACGTTGCCGATCCACTCATTGTCGATAGCCAATATACGGCCATCCTTATCAAAGGCGAACGCCGCCTTAATAATCTGGTCACGGCCTTGGTAGTCGGATAGGAAGGCTTCGCTGCGGTCACCTGTCCACTTGACTGGGTGTCCAACGTGACGGGCACCCCACACCACGGCAAGCTGCTCCACATTGAGCATGCTGCGTGGACCGAAACCACCACCCACGTCTGGGCAGATTACACGCACCTTTTCCGGCGGCACTCGCAATGCGCCCACCAAACAGGCTTTTTGGCGGTGCGCACCCTGACTGCCGGAGAGCAGCGTATAGCTATTATCCTTTTCGTCGTACATGCCGATGGCCGCTCGAGGCTCCATCTGACAATTGACGATGCGGCTGTTGCGGAACTCGCGGCGCACTACATGAGCGGCCTGCTGGAACAATCGCCGCGCTGCCTCCTTGTCGCCGAGTTGGGTCTGGAAACACAGGTTACCTGGTGCGCCTTCCCACAACTCAGGCGCGTTGTCCATCATTGCGTCGTCGGCGACCACCACTGCTTCGAGCACTTCATAATCAACTTCAATCAACTCCGCGGCGTCCCGCGCTTCAAGTGCAGTGGCGGCGATGACCATCGCGACCGGCTCGCCGACATGGCGCACTTTGTCTATGGGCAACGGCAAATGCAATTGGTTGAACACGGTTCCGGTCAGTGAACTAGTGAACGCAGGTTGAGTATGGATGATTGCATCCGCCGGGTTAGGCACATGCTCGATACCCTGATAGCCGGCGTTGAGATAGTCTTGCCCGGTCAATACCGCTAGCACGCCGGGCGCCGCGCGCGCAGCGTCGGTATTGATTGCGCAGAGAATGGCATGTGCATGTGGAGAACGTAGGAACGCGGCATAGACCTGACCGTCGATGTTGAAATCGTCGGTGTACTGACCATTGCCGGTCACCAGACGTCGGTCCTCTAGGCGTGGCAGCGGCTGGCCGATCATGCTGCCACCTTTGCCATCACATGCTTCGGCAGGTCGGGGTACATGCGATAGGCCGCACGCCGCACCGCTTCGATGATGTTCACATAGCCGGTGCACCGGCAGATGTTGCCTTCCAGTGCGGTATGAATAACATCGTCGTCTAGTGAGACGGGGCGTTTTGAAAGAAAGTATTCGATCGCCATCATCATCCCCGGTGTGCAGAATCCGCACTGTAGGCCGTGACACTGGATGAAGGCTTCCTGTACCGGATGCAGCGTACCACCATTGGACAGTCCTTCGACGGTCACCACCTCTCCGCCGCTGGCTTGGGCTGCGAGCACGGTGCACGATTTCACAGCCACACCGTTGAGCTTAACGGTACAAGCACCACACTGTGTTGTGTCGCAGCCGACGTGCGTGCCTGTGAGGCCACATTTCTGGCGCAGGAATTCGACCAGCAGTGTGCGGTCCTCGATGTCTTCGGCCCTACGCTCGCCGTTGACCTGAAATTCAACTCTAACCATTTCTTTTCGTCCTGACATGCCTGCAATCGCATTGAACATGAGCCGTTCTGCTTGGGATCTTATGCTTTGGCCATCGCGCTGACGTTGGCATTGAAGCGCTTGAAGAACTCATCGGCAAGCTTGTTAGCGACCGACGACACCAGACGCGATCCAATCTGAGCCAGCTTGCCTCCGACTTCCGCGGTTGAAAAATAGGTGAGCTCGGTGCCGCCGTCCACGTCGGCCAAGCGGACTTCCGCGTTCATCTTGCCGAAACCGGCAATGCCACCTTCACCCTGGCCTGCGATCCGATATCCGACTGCCTCGACACGATCGGACAGCACTAGATTGCCCTTGAATTTGGCTTTCACTGGGCCGACCGAAGCAACGACAACCGCAAGAAATTCGTCCTCGCTCTTCGCGGTAAACGATTCACATCCCGGCACACATGCCTGCAAAATTGCCGGATCGTTCAAGCATTTCCAGACGACTTCGCGCGGCGCTTCGATTGTTTGGGTTCCTTTGAATTCCATCATGTCTCCTAGATAAGTTTGCTGCAGATTGCAGCTTTGGACTGGCCTTGTGGCTCAGTTGCCGTTCGTCATTTCCTCGACCGCGCGGCGCGCGTACACCTTGACCAAATTGGCGCGGTACACCGCCGGCGCGTGGATATCGTCGAGCAGGATGGAATCGTCAAGCTCCACTCCTTGAAGCGATGCGGGGTTGAAGTCGTGCCCCAACGCCTCTTCGGCTTCGGTCCAACGGAACACCGACGACCCGGCTCCCGTGACCGCTACTCTGGCCTCGCCACCGAAACGGGCCACGAACACGCCCGCAACCGCATAGCCGGATGCGGCGTGTGCATACTTGAGATAATTGGCTGCGTCTGGACGGTTGAATTCAATGGCGGTTACCAGCTCTGTTTCTCGCAATACGGTTTCGAACATGCCAACGAAGAATTCATCGGCCGGTATTCGCCGTTCGTTTGTCACGACCGTGCCATTCAATCCAAGAACACCCGCCGGATAATCGGCAGCAGGATCGTTATTGGCCACTGATCCGCCGATGGTGCCACGATTGCGCACTTGAGGATCGGCAATCAAACCAGCGAGGCGGGACAGCGCCGGGATTGCCGCTGCAACGATTTCCGATGCTGCGACCTCGGCATGGCGTGTCGCCGCGCCGACACGCAGGATGCTACCGTCGACGGCAATGCCTTTCATCTCTGGTATCCATGTCAGATCAACCAGATGTGATGGCGAGGCCAGGCGCTGCTTGAGCGTCGGCACCAGCGTCATGCCGCCGGACAGCGGCTTGGCGCCTTCGTGTTCTTTTAAGAAGGCGACGGCTTCCTCAATGGAAGCTGGGCGGAAATAGGAAAAGGCGTACACATTGTCTCCACTTGCTGCGTTAGGCCATGCAGGAATAGACCGTGGCGGCGTACCGCATCAGGGCTGGCGCAAAAATTCTTGTATTGTCGCGGACAGAGCCAGCGGCACTTCGAACATCGGATAGTGTCCCGAATTCGATAGCGTCTCCATCATCGAATTTGGATACCAGGACAGCCAGGTACCCTGCATTAGGTCCGCATTCAGAGTGGGATCATGCTCGCCGATAAGAACCTTGACGGGCGTGGTATTGCCCTGCACCAGCTCGGAGAAATCCACGGTTGCCCACTGCTTTAGATAGGAGCCAAATGCCTCCGCCGTCGAGCGTTCCTTCGAACGCCTTGCCGCCTGCCTGATCCACGTAGCCGGCAGCCGGCTGCGAGTAGAAAAATTGATAATGAATTCGCGCTTCTCAACATCCGTCACGGCGCTCTCGAACATCGCGAGCCGCTGTGCATCCATGCGTGCACTGCATGCCGGCACCGCCGTCACTGCGACCATCTTCTCTACACGCCCAGCGGCCGCCAGCATCAGTCGCTGTATGGCAACGCCGCCCATCGAGTGGCCGATCAGCGAAAACCGATCCCACCCAAGCTGATCCACCAGATGCATGGCGTCGTTAGCGCTTTCCTCAAAGTTGAATTCACCGGTCAAATGACTGGAGAGGCCATAGCCGCGATAGTCGAACAGCACGATGGTGAATTCCTCAGGATCAAAGGCGTGTGCCATCGTGCTCCAATCCGTCGCTTCACCGAACCATCCTCCCATGGCCAACACTTTTCGGGGTCCATGCCCAATCTGCAGATAGCCGTTCAATTCATTCATGTCGTTTCCCGCCAGTTGTTGATCATGCCGGCCATGCCCGCGCCGGCTGTATACGCCCGCGGCATTCTCCGAAGCCGATAGTGACTGCGCCTTCGCGTGCAGCTCTGCCTCGGAATATGATTTCATCGCCGTCTTCAAGCGCAGTGCGGAACTCATTATTTCCTACGGGCAATGGATCTTTACCTGCATTGGTCAGTTCGGTGATGCAAGCGCGCGAGATGTCACTTTCACCCGAAATCGTGCCGCTGCCGATGAGGTCCCCTGGCCGCAGGTTGCAGCCGTTGCTGGCGTGGTGCGTGATCATCTGGCCAAAAGTCCAGTAGAGATTCTGCAAGTGGGTACGCGTGATGCAGACCGCCTCCTGCCCGGCGCTACGCTGCGCGGGCGTGGAGATCCAAGCTTCTAGGGCAATGTCGATGCCGCCCTCGGCCTGGTCGCGCTCGCCGTTGAGATGATCCAGCGGTGGCGGATCTCCAGCTGGGCGAGCGGGTGCCGGCAGACGGAACGGCAGCAGCGCTTCCTCGGTCACGATCCATGGTGAGATCGAGGTGATGAAGCTTTTGCCGAGGAACGGCCCAAGTACCTGTTCCCACCACTGTATGCTCTTGGCTGACCAGTCATTGAGTAGGCAATAGCCGAAGATATGGTCGCGCGCGCGGTCGATCGGGATGGGTTGTGTCAATGCATTTCCGCGGGCAATGAAGGCAGCCAGTTCAAGCTCGAAGTCCAGCATCGGCGCTGGGCCGAAACGCACTTCTCCTTGCGCATCCTTGTACTGCCCGTTGGGTCGTACCACGTCGGTTCCGGTGATCCGAATTGACGAAGCGCGGCTATGATAAGCGACTGGCAGTGACTTGAAAGCAGGAGGTAAAGGATCTTTCAAACCCTTGAATCGCCCGTGCCGTTCGGTATGGTGCAGCGAAGTCAGGAAATCCGTGTAATCGCCGATGCTGCAGGGCACGTTCATGCTTACCTTGCTCATGTCGAGAAGGATAGACTCTGCATTGGCACGTGCGCTCGAGAGCCGCTCAGAACTTGCACCAATACTAAACAAATCCGATAGTTGGCCGCGCAATGCCGACGCGAACAACGGGTCCATTTCCATTAATGCATTTAAGCCGCCGCTGGAGGTAGCATGCACCGCCAAGGCAGCATGTCCATCGAGCAAACCATGCCGCAGCAATGCCTGCAAGTTGATGACCT
The DNA here is from genome assembly GCF_042666555.1 of Herbaspirillum sp. GCM10030257. NCBI lineage: Bacteria > Pseudomonadati > Pseudomonadota > Betaproteobacteria > Burkholderiales > Oxalobacteraceae > Herbaspirillum > Herbaspirillum sp. GCM10030257. Next base: position 30,658 of record NZ_JBHTDH010000025.1, on the reverse strand, counting down.
TGTCGCCCAGCGCGACGCCGGCGCGGTGGACGCCACTTTCGGTGAAAACGCCGAACGGAAGGTTTTGGATTGGAAAATCGCAGCCCGGTTGATTGGCAGACTCCAGCCAGGAGCGCCGTTCGGGATCGTGCGTTGCGTTCAGTTGCGCCATATGTCAGTTCTTGTTGTTGCGGGCCGCTTTTTCACGCGTCCACTCGTTGATCTTGGCGTGCGCTGCCGCCTCGTATTCACGATGCTGCTCTGGGCTACCGACCGGGACCGTGAATTCCATCCTAAATCCGTTGGGATCGAAAAAGTAGATTGACCTAACGAAGTGATGGTCAGTTACACCCACCACGTCAACGCCTGCATCTTCCAACCGGCGCTTCATTACCGCCAACTCCTCCAGCGAGCTCAATCGCAATGCGATGTGGTTTACCCAAGGCGGCGTGTTCTGCGACGGCTGCGCTGTCTGGCCATCGCCGAGGTCGAAGAAGGCGATGTTGGAGCCGTCTGCCATTTCGAAAAATATATGCACATAGGGACAGTACTCGCCGGTGCTTGGCACGTGATCGGCCTTGATGACATGCACCAGACGCATGCCGATTAAGTCTTCATAAAAGCGGCGGGTCTCCTCGGCATCGCGGCAGCGCCATGCAAAGTGATGCAGGCCTAGAACGCTGGGTATGGCAGACATGTCATTCTCCTGATTTGTAATGGGCCGTGCGGCGCAGGCTTGTCAGAGCTCGACCGCATCGACGTCGTAATTGAACAGCCACTCGTAGCGCTCCTTGACCTTTTCCTCGCCAAATTCGCGAGTGACGTACTCGCCCGCGCCTTCGGCGTCAGCCAATGCTGGATTATGAAAGCGCTTGGTATTTGCCGCAGAGCCGATCACCACCCGGGCGGTACGCTCCTTGCGCGCCGCCTCGTAACGTTCGAATGCTGTCGGGACCGAATGCGCATACTTCTCCAATGCGCGCGCCAAGATGAAACCATCCTCAATGGCCATGCCCGCGCCTTGAGCGAGGAACGGTAAGGTGGGATGGCAGGCGTCGCCTAACAGCGTCATATTTCCCTTCGACCAGAGTGGCATCGGGTCGCGTACTTTAAGCACCCACTTAAAGGGTGTTTCGATTGCTTTGATCATGGTCTGCACATCTTCATGCCAGCCCTTGAAGTCGTTTAGGCACTCCTCATGGGTGCCTTGTTCCGACCATGATTCGTTTTCCCACCGGTTACCTTCCACCGCGCCGACGAAGTTGATTAACTCACCCCGACGCAACGGATACTGAATGACGTGCGCGCCTGGGCCCACCCAGTTGGAGCCGTAGGGCTCGCGCAAGTGGGCCGGCAGCGACGACGCCTGAATCACCCCTCGCCATGCCATCACGCCGGAGTAGCGCGGCGCATCAGGTCCGAACATTGCCTCGCGCGTCTTCGAGTGCACGCCGTCGGCACCGATCACGACATCCGATTCGTACACCTTGCCGTCTTGCGCAGTCAGCGTCACGCCACCGCCATTCTGCTCATGGCCTACGATCCGCACGCCTAGCTTGACGGCGTCCGGCTTGAGGCGCATGACCGCGTCCGCTAGCACTGCATGCAGGTCGGCACGATGCAGCGTAAAGTAAGGATAGCCATAGATTTCACGCGACACGGTGCCGAGATCGAACAGCGGCCAGATCTGCCCGGTACTCCAAAGCCTGACTCGCTTCCCCATCGGCTCAGAAGCAATTTGTGACAATGCCTCGCCAAGCCCAAGCCGAAACAACACGCCGGTCGCATTTGGTCCGAGCTGTACCCCGGCGCCGATTTCCTTCAGCTCGCTCGCCTGCTCAAGGATGGAGACATTAAACCCCTTTTTAAGCAGGGCGACAGCCGCCGTCAGGCCACCCAGGCCTGCTCCGATAATAGTGATTTTCATTGTAGTGCAGCAGTTAGATGAGTTAAAAAGAAGACGTCGCAGCGGCACTTATTCGACGACCGGGTTGACCTTCTTCACCAGCCTAGTCCATTTGGCCAGTTCCGCTTCAATATCACGCTTGAATGCTTCCGGCGAGCTTTTCACGGGATCAAGCCCGGTAGCTTCGATTTCGCGCTGCAATGCAGAATCATTCTCGGAGGCCTGCAGCGCGTCGGACAGCACTTTCAAGACGTCGGCCGGCGTGCCTGCGGGTGCCACCAGACCAACCCAGGAATAGGCCTCGAAGTCGCCGCCGATCACTTCCCGGACCGTCGGCACGTTGGGCAATTGCGGCGCGCGCGTCTTTCCCGTGGTAGCCAGCACCTTCACCCGGTTAGTCTTGATGAACGACGACACGGTGGGGATAGTTTCAAGCGTCATGTCAACTTGCCCGCCTAGCAGGTCGTTCAGTGCCGGCGCCCCACCCTTGTAGGGCACATGCATCGTGTTGATCTTTGCTTCATCATTGAACCACTCGGCCACCAGATGGGTTATGGAGCCGTTACCGGCCGACCCATAAGACAGCTGCTGCGTCTTCGCAAGGTCGATGAACTCCTTGAGCGATTCGGCCTTGATGTTGCCGCGCGCCGTCAGCACAATGGGGCTGCGTGCAATCATCGCCAATGGCGAGAAAGACGTGAGCGGCGAATAGCTCAGTTTGGGATACAGCGCCGGCGCAACCCCAACGCTGCTGGTGCTTGCCCACAGCAGAGTGTAGCCGTCAGCCTTTGCACGTGCGACATAGGCTGAACCCGTTGTGCCGCCAGCGCCGGGCCGGTTCTCGATGACTACCGGCTGCTTGAGCCTTGTGCTTAGCGACCTGCCGATCAGTCGCGCGCTACTGTCGGTGGGTCCACCCGGCGCGAAAGGAACAACGAGCGTGATGGTGCGCACAGGATAGGACTGCGCGAGCGCCGATTGGGTAGCTACGCAAGCCATCGCAGCCAATGTTACGGAGAGAACAATGTTCAAGGGTTTCTTCATTATACTGGGGCTGATTGGTAAGACCGCGTCAACGGAAACGACATCGGCGTGGTTGACCCTTAATATAAAGAAGCGCGGATGATTGCAGAAGCAAAAAGAATTTATCGTCTTATAGAGAAATACGAACAATAAGAGCAGGTCCTCCCTTTTCGGTAGTGAACTGGCTGGAAAATGGCGTGAACAGGATTTGGCGTGAACCGGAAAGCGCGAACTGCAAATTCATTTGTAGCGGCAAAAAGAAAGGAAATGGCATGCAATATCCGTCACGGCGCAGGTCGCACCTTAACCGTGCGAAACGGGATACGCAGAAAATTTGCGGCAGAAATTGAAATTAAGCGGATTCGCTTTTACGCTTTGCTGTAGCTCGCTTGCTACGGTGGGATAGTGTTTTCTCGAATTCCTGCGCCACTTCACGGAAGACTTCCGAGAACTGCTCGATGGCCTCAGTGTTGCCGCGTCCGGAACGCGTAATGCAATAAAAAGCCAGTTCCAACAGCGGTTGCACCTTGTCCAAACGGACGCGGAAGCGCTGGCAGGTCGCTTCGGAAAAGGAAGGCACGATGGCCACCCCGAAGCCCGCTTCGGCCATCGCGATGGCAGTCTCGAGATGGCCGACAATGATGCGCTTGCCGGTTGTGACGTGCTCGCGCGACAGGTTGTCCTCCACTAAGCGCTGGATCGGATTGTCCTTGTGAAAGGAGATCATTGGTACGTCCTGTAAAGCCGCCCAGGTAACATTGCTGGAGGAAAAATCCGGCCACTGCCGATCCTCGGTCAGCGGCGAGGCAATCACGAAATGGGTTGGAAAAATCGGCTTACGCTCAATGCCGGATGCCTTATCGAAGAAAGCGCCGAACGCTGCGTCGAGCTCGCCATCCTCGACCAGTCGCAGCAGATCGCCCGGTGGCTTGTCGCTGACTTCAACATGCACATCGGAATGGACTGACAGGAACCGCTTCAAGACCGTGGGTACGATACTGACCGCCACATGCGGCGTAACGCCTACACGCAAAATGCGACGCTCCTCGCGGCCGACTTTAGCTAATTCCAGCGCCGAGTTCTCCAATACCTGTACGATATGCATAGCAGTTGGCAAGAACATGCGGCCGGCTTCCGTTAGACTCACGGTGCGCGTATTACGGTCAAGCAAGCGGCATTGGAGTTGGGTTTCCAGCTCCCGGATAATCGCGGACAGGGCGGCCTGACTAAGATGTAGGCGCTGTGCGGTCTTGGTAAAGCTAGAACTGTCCGCCACGCCGAGAAACACTTTCAATTGCCGAAGTGAAAGATTCATAGCCTAATTACCTGAAGGATCGCTGAAAGCTGCGCTCCAACCGGCGGGGCGCAAAAACAACAAAGTTGCTCACATGCGGTAGCAATTAGACAAAAACTTAGGTCGGAAGAGGATGCCGAGCATTGCATAAATATTCACGACGGAAAGGAACATAGCATTCATTGTAATGAAGCTTTCCCGTGATTGCATTACTGCATCAGTCAATCGTCTGCAATTCCGCAAATATGCTCACCGCCCTCATCCGACACATAAGCCTATAGAGCGCTGATTGATTGGTCGTCCTGATATATTTATCAGACGACAACGGAACTAGCAAGCCAAGGGCACCGTGCTAGTCGCTGTTGCTCAAAGGCTTTAATAGCATCCTGATGCTGCAGCGTTAGCCCTATCTCGTCCAGACCGTTGAGAAGATTATGTTTAATGAATGGCGCGATTTGGAATTGATAACGTTGTCCGGTATCGTCCGTGACCGTTTGTTGTGGCAGGTCTATCGTCAATTGCTTACCAGGCTTTGCAGCAGTCGCTGCGAATAAAGCATCGATTTCCTTCTCGGCAAGGATTATTGCAAGAATGCCGTTCTTGTAGCAGTTTTGCAAGAAAATTTCGGCAAAGCTGATCCCAATCAGTGCTTTAAAACCATACTGGGAGATAGCCCAAGGAGCGTGCTCTCTGGAACTGCCGCAGCCAAAATTGCGCCGCACCAGTAAGATGGTAGCATTTTGATATTGGGGCTGGTTGAGCACGAAGTCTGGATTAAGTGGACGTACCGTATTGTCCATGCCTGGCTCGCCGATATCGGTGTAACGCCAAGCATCAAAGAGGTTGGGCCCAAAACCGGTGCGAGCCACGGATTTCATGAATTGCTTTGGAATAATGGCGTCGGTGTCGACATTGTCACGGTCCAGCGGTGCCACCAGTCCGGTCAGAGTGTCAAACTTGTCCATTACGCCCCAGCCTTCCCTTACTTGCCAGTAGTCTGATGTCAACGAAATGCCCGGCCATTGCAGCGGCAGCAGCCATCGCTGGGCTTACCAAATGACTGCGTCCGCCGGCACCCTGTCGCCCTTCGAAATTGCGGTTGGAAGTTGATGCACAGCGCTCCTGTGGAGCAAGCTTGTCATCGTTCATTGCGAGGCACATCGAGCAGCCCGGATCTCGCCACTCAAATCCCGCCGCAGTAAAAATTTTGTCGAGCCCTTCGCGTTCCGCTTGGGCCTTAACCAAGCCCGAGCCGGGCACCACCAACGCAAGCTTCACATTTCCTGCAATACGTCCGCCCATGCTATGCACCATGCCCGCTGCAATGCGTAAGTCCTCGATGCGACTATTGGTACAGGAGCCGATGAAGACCTTATCGATATCAATTTCCTGAATTTTTTGACCTGCCGAGAGGCCCATGTAGTGCAACGCAGCTTCGAGCGTCAAGCGGCGTGCCGGGTCGGTTTCGATTGTCGGGTCGGGCACGCAGCCGTTGACGTCGGACACCATTTCCGGCGAAGTTCCCCAAGTCACCTGTGGAGCCACGGATGAGGCATCCACCTCGATTTCGCGATCGAACTGTGCGCCGAAATCGGAGACCAGATTACGCCATTCGGCGACTGCCAGATCCCAATGTTCGTCCTGCGGCGCGAACGGTTTGCCGCGTACATATTCGACAGTGGTTTCATCCACTGCAACAAGCCCCGAACGTGCACCAGCTTCGATTGCCATGTTGCACAAGGTCATGCGTGCTTCCATAGTAAGACTGCGGATAACTGGCCCAGCGAATTCGATGGTGTAGCCCGTTCCGCCCGCCGTGCCAACGCGACCTATAATGGCCAGCGCGAGATCCTTTGAAGAGCAGCCAGGAGCGAATTCTCCCGAAACAGTGATGCGCATGTTCTTGCTTTTCTTCAAAGCCAGCGTCTGCGTCGCGAGCACATGTTCCACCTCGGAGGTACCAACGCCAAAAGCCAGTGCGCCGAGCGCACCATGCGTGCTGGTATGAGAATCGCCGCAGACCACGGTCATACCAGGCAAAGTCAGCCCCTGTTCGGGAGCGATGACATGCACGATACCCTGGCGAAGATCATTCATACGGAACTGTGGTATTTGATGTCGATCGCAATTATCGGCCAACCGCTCCACCTGCACGCGCGATAGCGGATCGCGGATACCAGCTGCTCTGCTCGCAGTAGGAACATTGTGATCGCAGACGCCGAAATTTGCCATCGGGCGCCATACCGGTCGGCTGAACTCGATCAGCCCTTCAAATGCTTGGGGGCTGGTCACTTCATAGACAAGATGCCTGTCCACATAGAGCAGTGCCGTGCCATCGCTTTCGATACGAACGACATGATCGTTCCATAACTTGTCGTAGAGCGTGCGCGGTGTGTTCATAATGGATCAGGCTGAAACAGGTTATTTATTAGAAGCGGTGCATAATGCCAGACACGATGCCAGTCTGATTTTCGCCTGGAACTGCAGGCGTGCTGTTGGCTACACCTTGTGTGCTTGCGCCGTCATTCGTGACGTATGCCGCGTTCAGGTAAAGCTGCGTGCGCTTGGATAGATCGTAGAATAGCGAGGTGCCCAACAGCGTAGCCTTGTTCGGCGAACCACTTTGAGACGCGCGAGACAACTGCGCAGCGATGCCGAGCTGGCCGGTGATACCCTGCCTGACGCCGACCCAGTAGATGTGACTTTTCGTATCGATTGCCGGCACATCGTTCTCGCGACGCACGACACCAGCATACAACTTGGTGCGGGTACTTGCAATGTCATAGATGCCAGCAAGCAGATACCGGCGGTCAGCCTCCGAAGCGGTCGTGGCAGTGACTCCCTGCTGCTGGTCGTAGCCCAAACCGATGCTCACCGGACCTGCGACGTAATTGAGGCTCGCGCCGAGCTGGCGACCTATACGGGAATTTCCTGGTACTTCACTTTGGCTGCCAGCCGGCGTTCCAGTGAGCGCATCACGACCAAAGCTGTATAGCAGCGAGCCGGACAAGGCACCTGCCTTGTAGCTATACTTGATCGAGTTGTCGGGACGCTGTGTAAAGAATGCGTTGTCGTGCGCAGTGACACCGTAGGTGGCAAGAGGAAGCGGGTCGTAAACAAGAATTTGATCGAAGATCGTATTTCTCTGACGACCTGCCAGTACTGTACCCCAAGGGCCCTCCAGTCCGACCACGGACGCGCGTCCGAAAAGCCGGCCATTCTGCAACAAGCCGCCAGTGTCGGGGCTGAAGCCGCTTTCAAGATTGAATACTGCTTTTAAACCGCCACCTAGGTCTTCGGTTCCGCGTAAGCCCCAACGGGAGGCGAGCTGATTGCTGCCGTTAAGCCGGGTCAGATTTTCTTTTCGTCCACCCGCGGCAACACCGTGAGTATATTCGATGCCGGCGTCGACGATGCCATAGATGGTCACACTGGATGTGTTCTGTGCTAAAGACGATTGCGTTGATAAGGCTAAGCCGAGCGTCATGCACCCGGCAAGGCCGAGCTTCTGCATTGATTTGGGCATCTGTTTCCTCCAATAGAATAGTTTTGGTGCAGCGTAGCGTGTTCGACAAACAGCCTTCATGACACTGCGAAAGCACGAACGATGTTGAATATAGTGGACTGTCCTGGCATACAGAAGCAAAAAGATTCTATTAATTAATCATGAAAAGTGAACAGTCATTTAGGCTTGAAGCGCTTAAGGCAAACCTTACATCGCGTTACATGGAACAGCCTTCGAAGGTGTGCTCCTCATTTGAAACAGGGGCGATTACGTAATAGCGTTTGTTTAATAAAAATGCAAAATGCCGTGTAAGCACGAGGCATGACCTTGTGCTTACACGGCGATAGGGACTACGGACGGCGAAAGCCTTGAATATGCTTTAGGAATTGCAATTACAAATATTGGAGCGGCAATCGATGGTCATTGCGGCTCGATCCCTGCATCCTTCATCACTTTGGCATAATCACGCAGCTCATTGCGAATTCTCGTGCCAAGTTGCTCCGGCGTGCTTGGTAACACATCGGCGCCGAGATTAGCGGCCAGTTCAAGCAGCTTCGGTGATTTCTGGACTTCCTTGATTTCCTTATTCAAGCGGTCGACGATTGGCTTGGGTAAGCCCGCCGGCGCCACTAAGCCAAACCAGACTTCTAGCGAGAACCCCGGAAACGTTTCAGCGAGTGTTGGCAAACCAGGCGCAGCCTTCTCAGTACGCTCGTCGGCAGTTGATGCGAGCGCCCGCAGCTTTCCCTGCCGCACGTAAGGCAAGGCCGATGCTCCACCTTCGAACATCATGTGTACCCTGCCGCCCAGCACGTCGGTAATGGCCGGTGCACTTCCCTTGTAGGACACTTGCATAAGATTTACGCCGGTCTTCGTTTCAAACATGACCGAGGCGAGGTGTGTGGACGTTCCCTCACCGATGGTTGCTACCGTATAGAAATCCGGCTTGGCCTTGGCAAGCGCAATTAACTCCTTAACCGAATTCGCTTCGACCGAAGGATGCACCACCAGATATAGTGGCGAGGAAAATAGCATGGAGATAGGAGTGAAATCCTTTACTGGATCGTAAGGCAGCTTCTTTCGCGCGATGGAGTTAAGTACCAATCCCGACTGCGTTCCCATAAACAAGGTGTAGCCGTCAGCCGGAGCCTTTGCCGCAGCAGCGGCGCCGATGGCTTGGCTGGCACCGGGCATGTTTTCAATGATGACCGGCTGGCCCAACCTCTCGGACAGGTCTTGTCCGACGGCCCGCGCAAACGAGTCTCCTAGGCCGCCTGGCGAATACGGAACGATGAATTTGATCGGCCGGTTCGGATAGGCCGCCGCGCCAGACTGCGCTTGGGCAGAAGGCATCATTCCAACGGTACCAATGGCAATAGCCAGTGCCGCGGCGCTCATACAGGTCAAGAGCTTGCGTCGTGTCTTGCTTGTCAAGTTAGTCAATTTTGTCTCCTATAAAGATATTGAAGTGACATCTCGCTGCTTTGATGCCACCATGTTGTATTTCAACTGAAGAAGTAGCGGCCTTCTTCGTCGCGTGCGATTGCGCGCGTTGCACCGATGTCTTCGAGCCAGCGTACGACTTCGCGTCCGTCACGCGTGCCGATAGAAGCCATTAGTTGTTCAAAGCTTTTCGGACCATCCGCGAGCGCAGCCTCAAGAGAAGCGAAACGGCGGCCTTCAAAGGTGGGGGGAGCAGGAACTCGGTGCTCGATGGATCGGCTCATGCCCGGACGAAGGAAAGGCAGGGTCAAATCAAAGCCCGCCTTGGCCGTATGATGGGAGCCGCCCAGCGAAGGATCAAGCGGCATAGCGCGCATGCGGTCCTGCAGTACTAGGTCGCGGTCAGCCTGGAAGCGTGTCGCGAGCGCCCATTCCATTTGCTCATCCGAGAAGATGTCGATGTCGGGATCAACCACGAAGACGTGCTTAACGTTAGCCAGGCAGGAGAAAACGGCAGCGATGGCGTTACGAGCCTCGCCCGGTACGCGCTGTTGCATAGCGATGCGGACGTTGAACATGCCGCCAGTGGCAGCATTGGCGTACACCGCCTTCACTTCCCGTACCGCCACTTCGAGCGCACGCCAGACGGTGACTTCCGTGCGCAGCGCGCAAAGTTGCGAGGTATCGGTCCTGGCCATTGTGCGGCCGCTAATGGTGGCCGTCTGAAAAACCGGGTTGTTGCGGTGTGTGATCGCGGTCAGATGAAACACCGGATTTTTTTTGACGCCGCCGTAATACCCTAAAAACTCACCGTACGGTCCTTCGGGTTCGACATGTCCCTGCTCATCGAGATAACCTTCGAGAATGTATTGCGCATCGGCCGGCACCATCAAATCGTTTGTGACGCATTTGACGACGCCCAAGGGAGCGTCTCGCAGTGAAGCAATCAGCGCCAACTCATCGGTCGGAATGCGCATCGTCGCGGCCACATGATCGACCGGATGTGTGCCAACAGCGAAGGCGATAGGCAGTTTCTCGCCACGGTTGGCATGCTCGATATAAATGGCGCGTAGATCGGACGGCGCGACCAAGTCAACACCTGCAGTGCGACGTCCGCGAAGCATCAGGCGGCGCACACCTACATTGGTCCAGCCTGTGTTCGGGTCGATAACGAAATCAATCGATGCGGAAATGTAGGGCGCACCGTCCAGTCCGTGCTGCAAGTGGACAGGCAGTTTGGTGAAATCGCATTCGTCTCCTGTCAACACAACTTGCTGAACGGGCGCAGCGCTGCGGGAAACCTCGACCACTTCACCCTTCTTGCGCAATCGCGCAAGCACTTCACCCAGCAAGTTTTCGGATGTGGTATTGAATGCCTTCGCCAAGCGGCTGCGGCTGCCAGCAACGTTGCCGGCGAGAGGAATGGTCTCGTTAGCGGGTCGATGGAACAGCACGGCCTTGGGGTTGCCTTCAAGCATGGAGGCAATCTCCACGAGATCCACCGAATTGTCGACACTGGAGAATTCATCGCTGCCCAGCGCGTCGAGGAAACGGCGAAGATCAAATTGTTCGAGGTCTACGGCGGTCTCGCTTCCCTCCTCGTTGCGTTTTCCGGGCAAACTGGGTATTGAGCTCAATTGCATCTCCATGTTGTGTGTTGGCTGTGGAACCGCCGCGTGCACCTCAGTAAAACTTATAGCGATGTGCAAGCACTAAAAGATGTAAATCTAATGGAGAGTCGAAAAGAAAAGAAGCAACAAAATTTGATTGAGTTATTCAAATAAGTGAACAATCAAAAAGCTCGTTCAAAGCATTCCATTTCGCGCAAACCCTCTGGTAATATGCGTGGCACCTTGCACCGGGATAACAGCTGCAAGGCTCCCAGTCAGCGCCAACGATCCGGCGAGACATGACAACACCGACAGAATTGGAGACTTCGAATGAGTGCTGATGCGCCATCTCGCCCGCGCATGGTTGTTGGAATCAGCGGCGCTTCCGGCATCGTCTACGGCATAAGGATGCTGCAGGTGCTGCGAGAACTCAGCATCGAGTCGCATTTGATCATGAGCCGATCTGCGCAGATCACGCTTACGCACGAGTCTGGCATGAGCTTGGCTGACGTCAAATCACTGGCCGACGTTAACTATTCGAACAACGACATCGGTGCCGCCATCTCTAGCGGCTCGTTTAAGGTGTCCGGCATGGTGGTGGCGCCCTGCTCGATCAAGACACTTTCCGAAATCGCCACGGGCGTCACCAGCAGCTTGCTGTCGCGCGCGGCCGATGTGAATCTGAAGGAGCGCAGGCGCCTCGTGCTGATGGTCAGGGAAACGCCTCTACATCTCGGCCATATCCGCAGCATGGCAACGGTCACGGAAGCAGGAGCGATCGTCTATCCGCCTGTGCCGGCCTTCTATGCCAGGCCGACCTCGCTTGAAGAGATGGTCAATCACACGGTGGGACGGGTGCTTGACCTGTTCGGAATCGATTCTGGCGGCGTCAAGCGGTGGGACCCGAAGACAAGCCGGCAGGAACCGCAGGAATAACAGGAATAACAGGAATAACAGGAATAGAAGCGGCGGTGCCTGTCTCACGCACCGCATTCACGCACCTCCCCTTCCCGACCCGATTCAAGCAGGCCCGACAGGGACGGTGATGGCATCGTAGCCGTAGATCCAATCCACCGGCAAAGGCTGCGGCGGCACCATCTGGTTGTTCAGGAACTGCCGCCGCGCCTGCAGCTGCACGCGGCTCGCACGCGGCTGACGCTGGTTTTCATACGCTGACAGTGCCGCCGTGACATCCGAGCGGTACGCGTCGAGATGACGCGCCAGCACATAGCCGTCTTCCATCGAGATCGCTGCACCCTGCGCGAGCGTGGGCATCATAGGATGGGCGGCGTCGCCCAGCAGGGCAATGCGTCCCGAGACCCATCGTTCCAACGGATCGCGGTCATAGATGCCCCATTTATATGTTTCGGTCGCCCGCGACAATACGTCTAGCATGCCCGGATGCCAGCCAGAATAGGCCTCAAGCATCTCATCGATGGCGCTCGGCACGGCCCAAGCTTCGTCGGCCCACTGTTTCGACACTCTTCCCGCGAAGATATTGAGCAGATCGCCTCCACGCAGCGGATAGAACAGCACATGTCCGGATGGTCCCAACCAGCCAGTGTATTCGCTTCCGTCTAGCGGGACGGGCAGCTTGCCGGCCGCCTTGTGCAACTCCTCCATCGGAAGGATGAGGCGCCAGCAGATCTGGTTGGTAAAGCGCGCCTCGCTCCTGCCGAACAGTTGCATGCGCACCACCGAATGAATGCCATCCGCGCCGATGACGGCATCAGCCTCCACTTCCTGGCCGCTTGCCAGACGCATCACTGCTCCGCTTGCGGTGTTGGCAACGCCCGTGCATTCGGCGTCGGTATGGATTGCATGTTCCGGCACAAGCGACAGCAGCAGCCTGTGCAGATCGGCCCTGTGCGCCATGTGATAGCTCGCCCCATACATTTCCTCCATGCGACCTCGAAACGGCTCCCGCGCGCGCACCGTGCCGTCGTCCCACTTCAGCGACAGGCGCGCTTTCGGTTCCGCGGCAACGCGTCTGAAACGGTCCTCGAGCCCGAGCGCCCGGATCACTTTGACCGCGTTCGGCGCCATCTGCAATCCGGCCCCAACTTCTCCGAGCTGCGCTGCACGCTCATAGACCATGACTTCGAAGCCCTCCATCCGGCACAGCGCAGCGGCGGCAGTCAGCCCGCCGATACCGGCGCCCACGATCACGATGCGCTGCTTGCGGCGCGCTTTGCCTGTCTCCATGCATCCTCCATGTATCCGTGCCGTGCCAGGCGGCGTCGGCCGCCGCTTGGCGATTGTGCTGTTTCCCGGCGCACTTGCGCCGGCGTCATTCGAGCGAGATGTTCGCGGTCTTAATGATCCTTTCCCAGGCGGCCCTGTTTTCATCCAGAAACTTTCTGAATGCGTTCGGATCTCCGTTAAACAGATCGATGCCTTGTTCGGTATAACGCTGGAGCACGCTCGGCTTCTGCATTGCCTTGTTGATTTCCGCATTCAGCAGCGACACGATAGGTGCAGGCGTACCGGCCGGAGCGAGAACGCCCAGCCATGCCACCGCTTGGTAATCCTTGATGCCTGCTTCTTGCACAGTAGGCACGTCGGGAAGCACCGACACGCGCTTTGAGCCGGTGACGGCAAGCACGTTCAGTTTTCCAGCCTGCAGATAAGGCAATGCTCCCTGCAAGTCGCTAGCGAGTAGCTGGGTCTCGCCCGAGAGTACGGATGTAATGGCAGGTGCGTACCCCTTGTAGGGAACATGCACCATCTTGACGGAAGCCCGCTGCGTCAGTCCTTCGACGGCCAAGTGCGAGAAGCTACCCAACCCGACCGACGCGTAGCTGATTTTCTCCGGGTTGCGCCGCGCATAGGCGATGAGCTCACCGAAGTTTTTTACCGGTAGCGAGGGATGCGTGATGATGGCTCCCGGAAGCGTCAATGCAAGAGCAACAGGGGTCAGGTCCTTGTCCGCGTCATAGGGCAGCTTCTTGTAGAGCGCGCCGTTCGTTGACACATTCGTGCTGCCCATCAACAGGGTGTACCCATCAGCGGGGGCTTTTGCCACTGCCTGGGTTCCAATGATCGCTGCGCCGCCCGGTCGGTTTTCAACCAACACCGTTTGGCCGAACCGCGCTGAAAGTTCCGCTGCGATGAGGCGTGCAGTGCCGTCGGCAATACCTCCCGGGGCAAACGGCACGATAATCTTTACCGGTTTTTCCGGATACGCTGCCTGGGCCGGGGCAGCTTGCAGGGCAGCCACCGGGATTAGTGCCGTACACAGCCTGAACAGTTTCCTCATTGCGTCTCCCTTTTTTGCATTCTGTTAATCGGCAATCTCGGCACTACCTAAGCCGAACTCATTCCGGTATGCCCGCATCGATATGACGAAACGATGTTAGTCGGCATTCTTTAGCAGCAGATGCAGATACGCCGGCACACCGTCGCCGAACGTAAAAGTGACCATCCGCCATTTATACAATGTATAATCGCGTGTGATAGTGTATAATTAGTATAGGTTAGCTCAAATTGCCCGTCAACGCAGGAGAAGGACTTGCCGACCAACATAAAAACGCTTGTCGAGAAACGCGAGCCACGCCGGATCAAATCAATTGAAGTGGGTTTCCGCATATTGCGCGCCCTAGAGCAGGAACAGCGCAAACTGCCCTTAAAGGAAATCGCGGCGCGGGCTGGAATGCCGGCAAGTAATGCATATCTCTATCTGATGAGTTTTGTGCATGAAGGAATGGTCGAGCAGGACGCCGCGACCGGACACTACAGCTTGGGTGCCTTTGCGATCCAACTGGGCGCGGCATCGCTGCGCCAGTCCAGCCTGATCGAAATTGCCAAGGATCTTCTTACCGGCTTGAGGAACGAAACCCGCAATTCGGTGTATCTATCGGTATGGGGCAATCGGGGACCGACCATCGTCTTCAAGATCGATGGCGATGAGTACGGTCCACTCGGCATTCGCGTCGGCCATGTTCTGCCTCTGCTCGCTACAGCGACGGGGCGCGTCTTCCTTTCCTATATCGGCGACGATTTCACTACGTCACTGGTAGAACAGGAACGGGTTCACAGCGCTGGTCTTAACGGAACATTTAATGATCGCATACGCAATTTGGTCGTCAGCGATATTGCAGACGAGGTAAAGACGAATGGCTATGCCCATACCGACGCTAGTCTAAGTGGTGGCTATGCAGCTTCGGCGGCACCAGTATTTGACCAAAGCGGCCGGATTTGCGCTGCGATCACCATCCTTCGTCCAGAACCAGGCTTGTCCCTGCCTGCAAAGGGCGTTAACCTGCGCCTAGTGGAGACTGCACGAGAACTGTCAGCAAAACTAGGTTGGGTCGCATAGTTTATCTTTGCCCCACTTTTCGGGGAATTACCTCATGCCGTATGAGCCGTTGCCAGCCGAAATCAACATAGGCCATGGCAATGTGCGCGTTGACAAAAAAGGTATGCTCAATTCTGCGCGAGCCTTAATTATTGGAGAATGTCGGTGATTTGAACCTGCATGCGACGTCGGTGTAGACTTTCGACTTATTCGTAATTGCATATGGCGGCTCTTAATAAAATGCAATCTTACAACACCGGACTCGATCCGATTGGGGTTTTGCTTCAATCTTTGTCATACTGACGAATGGTTTGCTGAATGTCGCACCCAACTCATACTTCGGCGCATCAGATTTTGCGTCATTATTTGTTGTAGGTCCGGCCCGTTCACGGGATAACATAATTGATTTTCAATTCCACTTGGTTTTGGTTTCGAATAACGATCGGCGCCTGAAAATTTGACATTATCCCTTGGACTGTTCATAGTCACTCTCCCCTTACCATCGAATTGACCGTCACACCGCGCAGAGAACAGAGTTGATGAAGCGAACTGTTAGTTATGTAAAATCACATTTCATATTAACGGTGCGCCACGAAGCTTTCATTCGAAAACCACAGTAACTAAATATCTCGGCCCACTGCAACAAAACCACTACAGCTAAGGCGAAATAAACCGGATAAAAAAAGGCGCGGTTAACCCGCGCCGAAAAACCTTGTCAATTAATGACTGGGGATACTACTTTAGGACACGTGACGTACACCGAAGTTGAACGCCTTATCGCCGGAGCCTTGGCTGGAACCATTGCCGACGGTATAAATTGCCATCGACAAGAGCGGCTCCAATACGGCCGCCATCGTCAGTATTCAGGACGACAGCGGTCTGGCCATTGTGCTGCCCCAGTCGAAGTACCTCAACAATATCGTCGAGCAAGACCACCGGGCCATCAAACGCGTCACGCGGCCGATGCTCGGATTCAATGCCTTTCGCTGCGCCCGAATCATCATCGCAGGCATTGAAACCATGCATATGATTCGCAAAGGCCAACTTGGCGACATCAAAGACCAAGCCTCGTCGGCAGCGAATCAGTTCTACTCACTGGTATTCTGATCGCCGCCGGCCTCGCGGCCATGCTTAACCTAATCGCGCTATCGCGACAGAGCCGACCTGATCGCGTATCTCGATTATTCATAAGTCTGTGCGTTCTATTCGTTGTCTCGTGGGACATGACATACTGCTCTGCTATAGGAGGCAGTGTAGCGAAAGCACAAACCAACAACATTTAGATCTCGAAAGTATCAGACGCTGATCCAACCGGTATCGATATAGGGATGTTGTTGTAGATTCAACGACTACGTTGATGTCCGCCGTTCAAAATGAATTTCTTCTTCGGTGACCAGTTCTTCCGCTATGTCCCGCGGCACTTCGAATGACGCATTGCTTTTGTGGTTACCGATATCAGCGACGAACGCTTTACATGCGAGTTTCGCAGAGTTGGTTAGGGGTGGATAATTATGGCCATGTTCCAAAACAAAGCCACCGGCCATGTCAAACACGAGAATGAGTTTGACTATCCTGCATATACCCTTGTTGCAACGAGGACGCGTGAGGAGGTTATTGCGGAACTCAGAAATGCTCAAGCTGATGGATCACTCCGGTTCCAGGACCACGATTATCCGTCCGCATTTCAACAGCCCATCGGTCAAAGAACGGCGACACTGGTCGGCAAAGGTGTAGCTACAGCTGTAAAGAACTGATGTGTTTGTCGACCGCTAGCAATGCTGTCCGCAGTGGCGGCGTTGCTGGTCTTACCGCTTAGCCTTTCCATTGTTGGATGGCGTAGCGACTCGTTGCTACGCCATCCAAGTCAGCCAGACTTTGAACTTCACATCGATGGATGCCAACAAGCTTGTATCGGGCAACCTCAACGGTTTCATATTCTCAACCAAGAGAATCGTGACGCGCTGGCCAGAGTATCGAGATGGAGGATCAGAACTGTCTAATTGACAGGGAAAAACGGCGATCTCCCTCTATACCGCTATTTCATTGGTACTGAATCAGCCGGACACGCGTAGCAAAATCTTCCCGACATGCTGGCTCGACTCCATGAGCTTATGTGCGCTAGATGCTTCAGCAAGAGGATACACTTCATGAATTTGTGGCAGGCAACGCTGATTTAACAGAATCGGCCAGACGTTCGCCTCCAGCGCGGCAATGAGAGCTGCCTTTGCTTGTGGACTACGTGCACGTAACGTCGAACCGGTGAAGGTCAACCGTTTCAGCATGATGGGTGCCAAATCAATCTCAAGCCGACTGCCCTCCAAAAAGGAGATTTGTACTAGCGTTCCTTCTAACGCAAGTGCAGTAAGGTTTTTCTCAACGTATTTTCCTCCCACCATATCGAGAACAACATCAACGCCCCTTCCGGTGGTAGCCTCATCTATTACTTTGTTAAAGTCTGCTTCCCGGTAGTTGATGACGGTATCAGCACCAAGATCGCGGCAAAAACTTGCTTTGTCCGCACTGCCCACGGTCGTAAATACAGTACCTCCAAAGTGTTTGACGAGTTGAATTGCAGTAATGCCAATCCCGCTTGTCCCGCCATGGATTAGGATTGAATCGCCTGATTCGAACGCACGATTGGCTAACAGATTCGCCCATACAGTCGTGTAGGTCTCCGGGAGTGCAGCTGCTTGTGCCATATTGAGGGAGTCTGGAACAGGCAGGCAATGCCCCCCATCGGCAACACAAAATTCCGCATAGCCCCCTCCATGCGTCAACGCACATACCCGGTCCCCGACGCTCCATCTGGAGACGGACTTGCCAACTTCCGCAATCGTTCCCGAAACTTCAAGGCCCAGGTATGGGCACGCATCCGGAGGTGGGTTATACAAACCCTTTCGCTGCAGAACATCCGGACGGTTCACGCCGGCGTAAGCGACACGGATCAAGACTTCATGGTCCCCAACGGAAGGCGTTGGCCGTTCCGCAATCCGTAGCGAATCGGCGCCACCGGACAGTTCATGTTCGATAAATTTCACTTAGGTTCTCCCTACAATATCGGATCTAGGATTAGGCGATTCCAAAGCCACCATCTATCGGCAGAACCACACCAGTGATGTAGCTTGCATCCTCGGAGCAGAGGAATCGCACTGCACGGGCGACGTCGATTGGTCGGCCCCAGCGCTTGAGTGGTAAGCGGGAAAGTATGGCTGCGCTTCGTACAGGATCATTGATCGCTCCAGATGCCAACTTTGTCGTTACCCATCCAGGCGCGACAGCGTTGACTCGGATACCCTCTTCGGCAAATGCTACGGCGTGTGAGCGAGTAAGCGCCGTAATGGCTGCTTTGCTTGCAGCATAACCAGGGTTGCGCGGCGATCCAAAGTAGCTCCACATAGACGCCACGTTGACAATGGCACCCTTTGCCTTTGCTAGTCTCTGTCTGGCGACGAGCGAGACGATATTGGAGCCGGACAGGTTAACGTCTACAACCTTCCGAAACCCTTCAGCAGTGAATTCGCGCCCTTCGTGCAGAATAATTCCCGCGCCATTGACCACGACATCGATTCTTTCAAGGTGGCTAAGTTCTTCCTCGACGGCCATTTCGGACGTAACATCAACTTTCCGAAAATTCAATTGCTCGGGGAGGTCGGCGTCAGCGTCCATGCCAAGGCAGACAACCTGCATTCCACTAGCGTGAAATAGTTCAGCCACCGCACGCCCTATCCCGGTTCCTCCACCGGTTACCACTGCAACACCCTTGCTCATGTTCTCTCCTTGGTTATGTCTTCAGTCTGCGAGACAAAGAAATTTCGTATTACATCGCCTACTCTCGGCTGCGCTATATGCCCAGATACGTTTGCCTTAAGTGGGGATTCCGGAGCAATTCGGCGCCTGTACCAGACATCGCGATCTCTCCATTCTCCACCACGTATCCACGGTCTGCCATTTCCAACACCTGGTTGACATTTTGTTCGATGACCAGAATTGCAAGATCTCTTTCCTTGAGTTGTCTAATACTCTGGAACAGTCGGTCGACCATGATAGGAGCTAGGCCGAGCGAAGGCTCGTCCAAGGCGAGCACAGAAGGCAACGCCATTAAGGCACGACCAACCGCAAGCATTTGCTGCTGCCCGCCAGATAAGGTACCGGCGAGATTCGCCTGTCGCTCTTCCAGAAGTGGAAAGAGGTCAAAAACTTCTCTCAGGGTTTGACGCCGCCGCTTCTTAGCACGAGGATTCGAAGCGCCTATCAACAAATTGTCCAGGATGCTCATCTCCAGGAAAAGTTGCTTCCCCTCTGGAGACTGTACGAATCCTTCCGCAACGATTTGATGCGGGGGAAGACCGTCCAACGGTTTTCCATTGAGGCAAATGCTGCCCCGCGTACGCTTCAGCAGCCCAGAGATAGTACGTAGGAACGTCGTCTTTCCGGCGCCATTCGCGCCAATGAGCGCTGTGATTGATCGGGGAGCGAGTGTCAGTTCCATCCCCCGCAATATTTGCTGCTCTCCATATCCGGACCACAGATCCGTCACACTAAGCACTGGCGCTGACATACTCACCTCCACTGACATAGCCATCTCCAAAATAGGCTTTTAGAACCTCCGGCATACGGACCACCTCAGACGGGATGCCGTTTGCAATCAGTTTTCCCTGTTCCATGACAATGACGCGATCCGACAGTCCCATGATCACCTTCATCACATGTTCGACAATGAGTACCGTAATGCCGCGGTCACGTACCCTTCTCACGAGTTCCACCATTTCGCCAGCTTCTGACGGCGTCGCTCCCGCTACAACTTCATCCATTAACAACAATCGAGGCTGTGTCGCCAGTGCGCGGCCGAGTTCCAGTTTGCGCTTGTCAAACGCGGTAAGGTCATTAGCATCGACATCGGCCTTTGCTGCCAGGCCTAGGAATTGCAGCAACTCGGATGCGCTGTGCCGGGCCATTGTGCGGTTGGATGCACGGGCAAACGCGCCGACCATAATGTTCTCAATGGCGGTCAGGCCGCCGAAGGGCTTGGACAACTGAAAAGTTCGGGCAATACCCGTTTGACAGATTTGATGCGGTACCATGCCGGCAATGTCTTTCCCTTCAAAGCGGATCTCGCCTTGATCAAGCCGATGAAATCCAGCGATCAGGTTGAAGGCCGTTGTCTTGCCAGCACCATTTGGGCCCAACAACCCGAGTATTTCTCCGGGCGCAATGTCAAATGACAGGTTGCTCACTGCTTGCAGTCCACCGAACCGCTTGGACAGAGAACGCACTTCAAGAATATTGCGGCTCATTCTGGCATCCTCCTGGTTGTGCTTTTGAACTTGATGCGGCTTAGCCAACGCTCGAATGGTGCAATAACGCCTTTCGGGAAATACAACACTGCGATCATCAACACAATCCCATAGATTATGAGGTGCAGCCCTAGGAAGCGGCCGCCAAGATATGCGCGCGTAAATTCGGCGAGTGGATGCAGTATCAATGCGCCCACGAGAGGTCCCATGACCGTACCTTGCCCGCCAACGATCGCCATGATCGCAGTGTCAAGAGACAATTCCATACCCATATTCCGCTCTGGGTTGATATATCGGAAAAATTGAGCGTAGAACGCACCGCCGAGTCCGGTCATGAACGCACTGAATGCGAGCGCCACGAGGGAGTACTTGGTTGGGTTAATCCCCAGTGCCTCCGCCCCACTCTGATCACCCCGAATAGCTTTGAGGTAGTAGCCAAGCTTCGAGCGCTCTAACAGGACGGTGGCAAGCAACATCACGACCAAGAGAGTCAGCGCGATATAGTAATAGGGTATTTTTCCTTGGAACTGGAACACTTGCCAACCGAGAGCCGACGGAGGAACTACCAATCCCTGCGCACCTTTTAAGGGGATACCCATAAAGTCATCAGTATTTTCAAGCCAGATACGGACGATTTCCGCGAAGGCAATCGTTGTCAAAGTGAAGTACGGTCCTTTTAACCGGAATGTCGGGTAGCCGATCAACACCGAGAGGAGCGCTGCCACTGTGCCGCCGATCATCATTCCTGCCCATGGCGAAAGTCCTACACCGGTAAAGAGGAGGACTGTCACGTATCCGGCAATGCCGGCAAATACAGAATGACCTAACGACATCTGTCCGACATAACCACAGACAAAGTTCCAGGCTGACGCCATATACGCGAAATATATGATCATGGTCAGCGAATGCAGTGTGTACGCATCCTTTACCGCCAGCGGAAGTAGCGCTCCGAGCAATAGTAATGGCACGCCTAGAGCCCTTGTGGCGTTCAATTTTCTTTGGTTCATATCTGCTCCCAATTATTTCCGTCCCAGTAGACCGTTAGGCCTTAACAGGAGGACTCCGATGAAGAGGCAAAACGAGAACACAGACGCGGACGTGGCTGTGACGAATTGCGATGCAATGGATTCGAAGACACCAAGTAGGATCCCCCCCAGGATCGAACCGGGGATTGAACCGATTCCTCCGAGCACAACTACCAGGAAGCTTTTTATGCCGAAGCTCAATCCTGTCGTAGGGGTAATGGACAAGAACGGGACAAGCAATGCGCCGAATAAGCCGAGAATACCGGCGCCTATTCCGAATGTGATGTTATAGACCTGGCTAACGTTAATCCCTGACATCGCGGCAGCGTCACGGTTTTGTGCGGTAGCGCGGATGGCTCGGCCCATGTCCGTTGTCTTCAGCCATATTGCCAGTGATGCAGCGACAACGAGGGCGGCCGCCCCGCCAACCAACCTTCCGATATTGATTGGGAGCGACCCAAGAATAACGGATCCATTTGCAAAATCAGTCGAGACTGAACGTACGTCAGGTCCAAAGGTCATTAGCACCGCATTGTCGATGACGAGAAACACACCTGTAGTCAACAACAGGGCTCCCAGCGGCTCAACAACGAGAGCCGTCTCTCGCTTATAAAGAGGTGCGATGACTACGGCCTGAGTTAGATAGCCCAGAACGAACAGAAGTGGTACGGTGAGAATTACGGCAGCATACGGATGAATGCCAAACGTTGACCAGAGGGCATAACTGGCATACATCGCGAGCATAAGAAACGAGCCGTGCGCGAAATTAATCACTCGCAGGACGCCAAATATGAGGCTAAGCCCGAGGGCTACGCCACCATAGATACCCCCAAGGAGCAATCCATTGGCGACCGCGTAAGTTAAAATGATTGGGTCCATGATTGATGTACTTAATGGAGTTGTATAGATGCGTGCGGAAAGGGTGAGGAAGTCTTCCCCTCCTCACCTTGCATCACATTGGATTGTGCTGGACTATGCTGAAGATCAGCGGCCCGACGGGTCGGGAAGCGGCCATGTGGGTTTCACGTCCGCTAAGCGATTCTCGGCTGGCCAGACAGTTCTCCGTTCACCATTAAGGTTTTGGGAAATCACCCCATGGGCAAAGGTGTTTTGACCTTCGCCATCGAACTGGATACGGCGATATCCGGTTATCAGCGCAGGGCCGCTCGTGATATCCGTTTTGGCAAGCGCTTCACGAAGCTTCTCCTTGTCTGCCGATCCGGCCCGTTCAAGCGCATCCTTCACGATGTACATGTTGGACACTCCTTGTGCGCCGTAGGAATTCAGCCCATACCCCATCGCGGCTCTGAATTTACTGTCAGCGCTAATAGCGGTCGGGTCTTTTGCAGCCCGCATGATATCGACCTGGAAATCATCTTGGACGAACATGTACTTTACGGCACCAGCGGGAACTGCTTTATAGAAGCTTGGATCTTCCGATCCGCCGCCTACAGAATGAATGCCGTACGGCATATACAATCTGCTTTCGTGAAACTGCCGTGTGAATAATATGTGGTCTGGTGTATAAGCCACTACAATTAACGCTTCTGGCTTAGTTGCACGGATTTTCAACAACTGCGCAGAGAAATCGGTTTGATTCGGCGGATAGGATTCATCGAGTGTTATGCGATAGCCACGATCCTTGATCAGCTTCTTGATGTTAGCAGCGTGCGAGCGGCCCCAGTCGGTACCTTCATAAAACAAGCCGATCGTCTTGGGGCCTTTTCCAGTTTCGGCCTTCAGCTGGTCAATGGCGTCTAGCTGCTCCCTGGCATCATAGGTAGCCTTGTTATTCGGGCGGAAGATGTATTTGAACCCGCGTTCGGTGATTTCGTCCTTGACCGCACCGCTTACGAGCCAAGGTGTTTTGTAGCGCTCTGCAACCTCCGTTGCGGGAAAGGTGACTGCGCTGTTATATGCTCCAACAATCAGAGCAACGTTCTCACGTTGGATCAACCGTTCCGTCTCCGCAACGCCGACATCTGGCTTCGACTGTGTGTCTGCAAAGACTAATGTCAATTTGGCGCCGCCCATTGACTTGATGCCACCTGCCGCATTGATCAATTCGGCGGCAATCTCTGCACCCACCTTCGTTTGGTTGCCGATTGTCGCGGTACCGCCAGTAAGTGGAAGCAGTACTCCTACTTTCACCTCTTTGGTCTGTGAAAATGCCGGTCCGGTTAGGAATAATGCGAGGACACCTGCAAGTACGTCCGTGGCGCCTCTTCTTGTGATACTGGTCGTTCTTTTCATGTTGCGTCTCCTGTCTATTATCTACGTTGGAATTGCCACTTCAGGCTGCTCGTCATCTAAGTGCCGCGACCAGAACGCATCACGTCTGCTCCCCGTTCTGCTCGTGGCAGACGTGAGGCGCGTCTAGGCTATTGTTTGCGGAGTGCTTCAAGTGCAACGTTCTCGATACCGTCGGCGTCGAGCTTGTAATGTGCATAAAGATGTGTTGGCGGGGCAATCAGGCTATATTCGTCCTGGATGCCATGCCGGACCAGGCGTACTCCTGTGCCTTCATCAGCGAGGATTTCTGCTACTGCACCACCAAGTCCGCCGAGTACGTTATGTTCCTCTACCGTCATGATGATGCGTGATCGTGCAGCTGCCTTGAGTACTGCTTCCCGGTCAATGGGTTTGACGGTCGCCATATCGATCATTCCAACCGAACGGCCCGCTGCGTTGAGCCGGCGGCTAGCCTCGAGTGCCGGATGAACAGTCGATCCACAGGCAATGATCGTGAGTTCCTCCCCTTGAAGATGCTCAATTGCTTTCCCAAATTGAAACGCGACATTGTCTTGATAAACAATTGGGTCACGGCCACGGCCGATGCGGAAATAGATTGGCTGGGGATAGTCCACGCTGGCTTTGATCGCGGCGACAAGTTGTGGGCCATCCGCCGGCGCGACGACTGTGAGGTCGGCGATCGACCGCATGATTGCAAGGTCCTCCGTCGCATGGTGCGACGTTCCATAAAAGCCTAGCGAAATACCCGTGTGGTGACCAATCAGGCGTACTGGAAGTGCGCAATAGGCGACGTCCATGCGGATTTGTTCACAGCACAGCAATGCGAGAAATGACGCAAATGTGGCGACGTATGGGATACAGCCGGCGGTGGCCATACCAGCTGCGGCGGTGACCATGTTTTGCTCAGATATTCCGAACTGCGTGTAACGCTCGGGAAATCGCTCGGCGAACCGTACCAGCCCGTTCGAGTATTGGAGGTCGGCGGAGCCTGCTACGACCGGATGCCCTGCTTCAGCTAGTTCAATCAATGCATTGGAAAGATAACTCAACCCTGGCGTAATGGCATTCAAGCCGCGGTACTGCCAGGATTCCT
The DNA here is from genome assembly GCF_042666555.1 of Herbaspirillum sp. GCM10030257. Classification (NCBI taxonomy): domain Bacteria; kingdom Pseudomonadati; phylum Pseudomonadota; class Betaproteobacteria; order Burkholderiales; family Oxalobacteraceae; genus Herbaspirillum; species Herbaspirillum sp. GCM10030257. The sequence continues at coordinate 5,936 of NZ_JBHTDH010000025.1, read as the reverse complement.
TTGAAAGTGGTTGATTCATTTCAGATCTCCTGTCCCATAATTTCTTCTATGGCGCGCTCTGCATCGTCAGGCGCGAGGTAACCGAGGTGCCAGCCGGGTTCGGTTTCCATATAGGACACGCCCTTCCCCTTCACGGTCTTCGCAATGACGCATACCGGTCGAGTGCGACTGTCATCGGCCCTTAGCTGTCGCAGCAGTGCGGTCAATTCTGCGATGTTGTGACCATCGACGGTATGTACCTCCCAACCGAACGCTTCCCATTTCCTGTCGAGTGGCTCGATGCCCATAACGTCGTCAACGGCACCGTCCAGTTGATAACCATTGCGGTCGATGATCGCGATCAGACGGTTGGCACGATGATGTGCGGCGGCGATAGCCGCTTCCCATACTTGGCCTTCTTGCATTTCGCCGTCGCCCAACATGACAAATGTTGTGTAGTCCTGCTTTAAGAAGCGACCCGCCAGAGCCATACCGAGTCCTGCCGAGAGTGCATGTCCGATAGAACCGGAGCTGAAGTCGACCCCTGGGACCTTGCGCATGTCGGGATGGTCACCCAGAGGGCTACCTAGTCGGGTGTAATCGTCGAGCCAGGCTTTCGGGAAGAAGTCGAGATCGGCAAGAACCGGGAACAGGCCAACAGCAGCGTGACCCTTACCCATGAGAAACCGATCCCGCATTTCCCATTTCGGCTGCCCCCGACGGATGTTCATTACATCGTAATAAAGAGCAGCAAAGGTCTCTGCGGCTGAAAAGACCGAAGTGTAATGCCCTGTTTTAGCAATTTCGATCAGGCGAATTGTTTCAAGCCGAATAAACCTTGCGCGTTCTCTGAGAAATGCGACCTCTTCGGCCGTTGGACTAAAGCCGACGTGCTTAGTCGCAACTGTGGATGTATTACTAATCATTCATCGTTCTCCTTTTATGCGCGGCGATCCGAGTCTGCCGCATCCGCTGATACATCGAATATGATATATCATATATAAAAAAGCAAAAAACACAATGCTCTCTGTGATTTATTTTTCAGTGCCTTTGAGGCTTAAATGGTATGCCCGGCGTGGTCAGCCGAAAAATAATGTGTTTACCGCAACATTGCACTGAGACATTGGTCAATGGACGCTACCCAAGCAAAGATATTTCAGCTCCATATATTCATCGATGCCATAACGGGATCCCTCGCGTCCCAGGCCCGACTCTTTCACGCCCCCAAAAGGGGCCACCTCGTTGGATATCAAGCCCTCGTTGATACCAACCATGCCGCATTCAAGCCGTTCCGCTATACGCCAGACCCGATTGACATCCTTTGTATAAAAATAGGCCGCCAATCCGTATGGCGTATCGTTAGCGAGTTTTAGCGCTTCTTCTTCTGTCTTAAACCGGACGAGCGGTGCGACGGGCCCAAAGATCTCCTCCTTCAGGATGCGCATCCCTGGTTTGACCTCGGTGAGCACAGTAGGGGGATAGAAACTCCCCCTGTCGTCCTCTCTTTTTCCGCCTGTTACTGCCACAGCGCCCTGATCGATGGCATCCATAACCAGGGCATGGACTTCGCTGGCTGCCCTCGAATGAATCAGAGGGCCCACATTGACCCCGTTCCGCTTTCCGTCGCCCATTACTAGCTGGTTGACCGCCTCAGTCATCCGATTTACGAATCTTTCGTAGATACCGTCCTGAACCAGAAAGCGATTTGCACATACGCAGGTTTGACCTGCGTTTCTATATTTCGAAGCCATCGCACCCTTAACGGCTACGTCAAGGTCCGCATCGTCAAACACAATAAAAGGAGCATTGCCACCTAGCTCAAGGGATAACTTTTTGATCGTGGATGCGCTTTGCGCCATTAACTGCTTGCCGATTGCAGTGGAGCCGGTAAAGGACAATTTACGCACCACGGGATTCTCGGTGAGCTCTTGTCCAATTACGCTAGAACGCCGGCCTGTCACGACGTTGAAGACGCCAGGAGGAATGCCCGCGTCCTCAGCCAGTACTGCTAGTGCAAGTGCGCAGAGAGGTGTTTCGCTAGCAGGTTTTAGGACCATTGTGCAGCCAGCAGCGAGAGCAGGTGCTGCTTTCCGTGTGATCATTGCGACAGGAAAATTCCAGGGTGTGATCGCCGCGGTCACGCCGATTGGTTGTTTTATTACGAGCAACCGCCGATCCTCGCTCGGTGCCGGAATGATGTCGCCGTATGTGCGCTTGGCCTCTTCTGCAAACCACTCAACGAATGAAGCGCCATAGGCAACCTCTCCACGCGCCTCCGCCAGCGGCTTCCCTTGTTCATAGGTCATCAAAGCTGCGAGGTCATCTTGGTTGGCGATGATCAGGTCATACCATTTCTTCAGATACGCTGCACGGCGCTTCGCGCTCATTGCGCGCCAGGTCAGAAATGCATTCTCGGCCGCCTCAATTGCGCGCCGTGTCTCCATTTGACCCATGTTGGGCACTTCCGCAATGGTGCTACCATCGACTGGGTTGCTAACGTTGAAGGTCGTACCGTCATCAGCAATAGTCCACTGCCCGTTGATATATGCACGGTCTTTCAGCAACCGCGGGTTCACGAGTTCAATCGTCTCTTTCACGTTAACGCTTCTCCTATTTGACCATTGGTATTAGCATTCTTAGACCGTGTGGCGAACTGCCTATGTGGTTACAAGCACCCCGATCTGAGCTCTGCGCTCGACCTCCAGCATCGCCGCCACGATGTCTTTTTGAGTCAGCACTCGCTTGAAGTTCTTTGCATGCGGCGCAGCCAACGTTAACTCCGCAACCGTATCGAGTTCTTCGGCTAGGACATTCTGAAGACCAAGCTGTGCCAGGCTCCGTGGCAATCCGGTGTCGGCGTGGAACTGCTCGATACGTTCTCGAATGCCATCGTTGCGCTGTTCAAGCTCTATCTGTACGAGCAGTCCATAGGCAACCTGAAAGCCATGTGGCGTGCGATTGACTTCCCTAAGCACTGATAGTCCGCGTGTCATTGCATGCGCAACAGACAGTCCCCCACTTTCAAATCCAAGCCCCGCCATCAGGATCGTGGCCTCGACGACCCGTTCAAATGCTGTATTCGGTCGTCCTGTCCCTGCCACCTGGAGTGCGGCGGCTGCATCATCAAGCAAAGTCGCAAAGCAGGCATCCGAGAGAACACGTGCGCTTGCTAGCGGACGCGCTTGGAACATATTCAGGCCTGCGAGGGCAGCGGCACACTGGTCAGCTTCAAACTTCTTTGCAATGGCATCCCCAATCCCAGCCCGCAAAAGCGCTGCTGGTGCGTTAGCAATCAACGCAGTATCAACAACGACATAAGCTGGACTTGAGATTAGATGCTCAACCGCGGCGAGTCGATGGTGTTCGTCATATAGCACGTAGTTCTTACTGGTCGGCGCATCGTTGGAAGCAGCAGTGGGCACGGTAATGATTGGACAGCCCATTTTTTTGCTCAGCGCCTTGCCCGTATCGATGCTTCGCCCACCGCCAGCAGCAATGATGAAATCTGGCCTAGTTACTTCGCATTCAGTCGTCAGACGGCTGACCAAATCAAACGTCAGTTCACCCTCAAAGGCGAGACAGTTTATCTGTACGCCGGATTTTTCACAGCTCGTAACGATGCGGTCTCCTGCCAAATTCATGACCAGTGGATCAGCAACAAGAGTTGCTCGCTTGCCAAGCAGGCTTGCAAAGTGACCGATCAGGTTTACTGCCCCGGCACCTTGAACGTAGCGTCCTGGCGAACCAAAAATTCCAATTCCTTGCATGTAATGCTCCTTTCTCTAGTTATTGCTCGACCCCAATCCGCCGATAACCCAATCTCCTCTTATTTGATATATCATACATCCTATATGATAAATGACGCCAGCTTTTTAGCCGGACGCCCCACTAAAACCTGAAAGGAAGATATTTCTATGGAGAAAATTGTTTCAAAAGGAGAAAACGTTGCGGCGCCATCGCTCCGGGTCGATGGAACGACACGTGTCGTCGTCCTTCTTGCCTATCCCGCCACACATGTACGGACACCGGCATTCTTCAATGCGTTGGCAGCTGCGCGTGAGTTGAATGCGGTTCTGGTGCCCTGGCAAGTGGCCCCTTCGGAACTACCAGCGGCACTGAATGGCTTGCGATCTGTCGAGAATCTGGCCGGCGTGATCGTTACAGTTCCCCATAAAATCAACGCTGCAGAACTGTTTGATGAACTTGAAGGGATTGCTGGCGTCCTGAGAGTCGCGAACGTTGCCCGGCGAACTTTCGACGGCCGTTTCATCGGGCGTATGTATGATGGTCTTGGGTTTGTCAATGGCATGCAAAGCCATGGCATCACGTTGCGGGGCCAGTCGGTGCTTCTGCTCGGCGCTGGCGGCGCTGGCACCGCTGTTGCGGATGCATTACTCGGCGCCCATGTCGGCAACTTGGCGATCCATAATCGGGACGCGGCAAAAGCTAAAGCCCTTGTGGCAAAATTGAAGGAATTGCACGCTGGCGCACCCATTGAAGTGGCTGACGGGACTCAGGGTACTTGGGATATTGTAATCAATAGCACATCGTTAGGGCTCCACCCCGATGATCCGCTCCCTATTGATCCGAAGCATATTAACTCTCGCATGGTCGTTGCAGACGTCATTATGCAGCCGGACGAAACTGCATTGCTAAAAGCCGCCAAGCAAATCGGATGCAGGACTCACAAGGGTGTTCATATGGTGACTTCTCAGGTGGAGTACCTCATGGATTTTCTTCTTTCTGAAGGGTAATCGGCGGACGTCGCGTTTTTCTGTTTACGCAGTTCATTAGTAAAACCACGGATCGTTGACCCGGTGTAGGCGTCCTAGGGTTTGTCGCGTACACTTTGTATATGATATTTTTCGCGAGTTTTAGGCTATGACTTCCCTAGCGCCGGTTGAAAAAAGCAATCTTTCTTCCAGGGTATACGACGAGATTCGGTCGGCCTTGATGAATGGTCAATATGTTCCGGGAGACCGACTTCGGATCAGCGAGCTTGCTGCGTCTTTGGGAACCAGCCCGACTCCGGTGCGGGAAGCTATATTCAGACTGGTCAGCGAGCAGGCATTACAGATGACCGCTGCTACGGCGATTACGGTTCCCGAGCTTGGTCCTGAAACCGTCTCAGAGATCCAACTGATCCGCCGCCTCTTGGAAGGTGCGTCTGCTGAAGCAGCGGCGCTAAAGGTGACGCAACGCGAAATACTGGAGTTACGTCAAATTAATGACGAGTTCATTCAATCAGTCTGGAAAAGTCCGCGTGAAGCCGCACAATTGAACAGGACCTTCCATTTTGCATTAGTGAACGCCGCAAAGCTGCCTAATTTATATACCGTCGTCGAAAGCCTCTGGGTTCGGATGGGACCGCTATTGCACATTTTTCATACCGAATTACGTGCGGACCGAATCGACCTGAATAGTCATCCGCATTATCGCGTCCTTGAAGGGCTTGAAGGCAGAGATCCTGTCAAAACGGCTGACGCCATCCGAGCTGATATTCAATGGGGAGAGACGGTGCTTCTTGACTGGATGAGACAACGGGAAGCCGAGGATATCCGACAGGTGCAACATGGCTGATGAAGCGGAACTGGACTATTGAAATGCGTAGTTTAGGACTGCGGATCAAAGCCACGTGATAGGTATCCTGAGCAACGGATCGCAACCTTGCTTCATGATTCCTTACTCGCTTGCTAGTCCTAATCGATCAGCGTGCAGGGTTAAGTCTCAGTGCCTAGCTCACTGGGGCAATGTCACGTTAACGATGGACGCTGGTAAAGTCGGGCAATGAAGATACCCAAAGCCCTTTACTATCGCCATCGTTTCCCCAGTGCGGTCATCAGTTGCGCGGTGCGCTGGTATTTCCGTTTCCAGCTGAGCCTGCGGGATATCGAAGAGCTGCTGCTGGAGCGCGGCGTGATAGTCAGCTATGAGACGATCCACCGGTGGTGCGACAA
>NZ_JBHTDH010000024.1:0-60638 GCF_042666555.1 Herbaspirillum sp. GCM10030257 | reverse complement strand
CACTCTGCATTGCAGTGGGCAACACCGGCCGAATTCGCCCGTCTGGCAAGGAATAGCGCCTTGTCTGCACCCACAACGGAGCCGAAATTTTCTGCGTTAGCCCGGTACTAATTCCGGGATACGGTCACTGCTAGAGCCCGAGCTGCTTTGCCGCGAGATCCTTCATGATCTCGACCGAGCCGCCACCGATCATGTTCACCTTTACCTCACGATAGATGCGTTCCGGACGTGTCCCGCGCATGTATCCCATTCCGCCGAGGATCTGCACCGCTTCATCCGCGCAGAACTGCATGGTCTGCATTGCCAGGTTCTTCAGCATCGCGGTCTGCGCTACCAGAAGGCGCGGGTCGCCGATTTTGTGCTCGACCCGCCATGCAAGGTCCTCCAGCATGCAGCGCACTGATTCGATTTTCATGCTCATGTCCACCAGCTTGTGGCGGATCACCTGGCGTTCGACGATAGGCAGGCCAAATGTCTTGCGCTGGCGCGCCCAGTCCAGCGCATCGGCATAGCAGACCTGCGCGAAGCCGTAGGCGCCGGCGGCCATGAACAGGCGTTCGGAATTAAAGTTGCGCATGACAATGCGGAAGCCTTCGTTTTCTACACCAAGGAGGTTTGCCGCCGGGACACGGCAGTTCTCGAAGTGCAGATGCGCGGTGTCGGACGCCCACCAGCCCATCTTGTCTAGCGGGGTACGGGTGATACCCGGCGTGCCGCCCTCGACCAGTAGCAGCGAGACGCCGCCGGCGCCCTTGACGTCGGGGTTGGTGCGCACCGCAATGGTAATGTAATCGGCACGGATGCCGGAAGTGATGAAAGTTTTTTCGCCATTGACGATATAGTGGTCACCGTCCAGCACTGCAGTCGTGCGAAGGCCCGCAACGTCGGAACCGCCACCAGGTTCGGTGATGGCCAGCGCCGAAATCTTCTGGCCGGCCAGCACCCCGGGGAGCATCCGCGCTTTCAGTTCCTCCGAGCCGGCGTGCAGCACCGGCGGGGTGCCGATGGTATGCGAGAACAGGGAGGCGCTGACACCGCCACAACCGGCGCGCGCCACTTCCTCGCCTACGATTATCTGGTAAAACACGTCGGCGGGCGTGCCGCCATACTGTTCCGGATAGCCGATACCCAGCAAGCCAACTTCAGCCGCCTTGCGATACAGTTCGCGCGGGAAGCTGCCCGCCTCATCCCACTCATTGACGAAAGGCGCGATTTCATGGGCAACAAAATTGCGTACCATGTCGCGGAACTGTTCATGGTCCGGAGTGTAATAGTGCGTGTTGCGGGTGGCAGAAAGCAAGAGGTTGTCGGTCATGGCATGGTCATGGTGGACTAGGGCAATTGAATGTTAAAGCGATCACGGCAAACGGTCTTGCGTCAACCTGCTTTCATCGGTATTTGCGCAGCTCCAGCTTGCCGATCTGATTGCGGTGGACTTCGTCGGGACCGTCGGCAATGCGCAGCAGGCGGGCCGTTGCGTAGGCCGCGGCGAGCCCGAAATCATTCGTGACACCGGCGCCGCCGAAGGCCTGGATCGCCCAGTCGATCACCTGGCAAGCCATGTTTGGCGCTGCCACCTTGATCATTGCAATCTGCGCCCTGGCGACCTTGTTGCCGACGGTATCCATCATGTGTGCCGCATGAAGCGTCAGCAGCCGACACTGGTCGATCATGATGCGCGACTCGGCAATGCGCTCCAGCGTGACCGTCTGCTCGGCGACCGGCATGCCAAAGGCGACCCGCTCCTGGGTGCGCCGACACATTTTTTCCAGCGCACGTTCGGACAGGCCGACCAGGCGCATGCAGTGATGGATGCGGCCCGGCCCAAGGCGACCCTGCGCGATCTCGAAGCCCCGACCTTCACCGAGCAGGAGATTGGATGCCGGCACACGCACATTCTCGAAAACGACTTCGGCGGCGCGGTCCGGCACGCCATAGAAGCCGAATACTGGCAGCGGACGGATCACGTTGACGCCCGGCGTGTCCAGCGGCACCAGGATCATGGATTGCTGCTTGTGCTTCTCCGGATGGTCGGGATCGGTCTTGCCCATGAAGATCATGATCTTGCAGCGGGGGTCGGTGGCGCCGGTGGTGAACCACTTGCGACCGTTAATCACGTATTCATCGCCGTCCTTTTGAATCGAGGCCTGGATATTGGTGGCGTCGCTGGATGCCACTGCCGGTTCGGTCATTGCGAATGCGGATCGGATGCGCCCTTCCAGCAGCGGCTGCAGCCACTGACGCTTGTGTTCCTCAGTCCCGTAACGGGCCAGCACTTCCATGTTGCCGGTGTCGGGCGCAGAACAGTTGAAGACTTCCGGCGCCAGGTGCGATCGCCCCATGATCTCGCACAGTGGCGCGTACCCAAGATTGGTCAGGCCGGCGCCGTGCTCCGACTCCGGCAGGAACAGGTTCCACAGGCCTTGTTCGCGTGCAAGCGCCTTCAGTTCCTCCACCACCGGCTGCACGCCCCATGGGCCCTCGGTGTTCGATTCCTTGTAGTAGCGGTCTTCGTTCGGATAGACATGTTCATCCATGAACGCATTCAGGCGCGCTTGCAGTTCCTGGACTTTGGGGGACGGCGTGAGCAGATCCATATGAGCCTTTCAGTGAAATAGTTGTGTCAGCGATTGCGCACTGCCGTTGCCTGCCGCCAGCCGGCTTCCGCGATCGGCCGGGCCTTGCGACCGGTCTCCAGGGCATCGGCGCTTGACGCATTGCCGTCGAGTGCCCGCTTGACGATGCCCTGCAGGATCGCGGCAAGGCGAAACATGCTGTAGGCAAGATAAAAATCCCATTCCTCACGGGAAATCGAGCCACGGCCGGTGCGCCGGCAATACTGGTCGAGGTAGGTTTGCTCGTCCGGTATCCCGAGCGCTGCCAGATCCGCGCCGCGCATGCCGCGAAACTCCTCCGCGGACAGGCGCCATGTGAGTGCGTGATAGGCGAAGTCGGCAAGCGGATGGCCCAGCGTCGACAGTTCCCAGTCGAGAACGGCGACGATGCGCGGTTCGGTCGGATGAAATATCAGGTTGTCGAGGCGCAGGTCGCCGTGCACGATGGCGTTCTCGTCGGCGGCTGGAATGTGCTCGGGGAGCCACGCGATCAAGGCATCCATGGCCACGATGGTTTCCGTTTCCGAGGCCTGGTACTGTTTGGTCCAGCGCGCGATCTGGCGTTCAAAGTAATTGCCGGGACGACCGAAGTCGCCGAGCCCGGCGGCGGCCGGGTCGATGCCGTGCAGCGCGGCGACGACACGGTTCATGTCGTCGTAGATCGCGGCGCGTTCGGGAGGCTGTATGCCGGGTAGCGTGGGGTCCCACAGTACCCTTCCGGCAACGAACTCCATCACGTAGAACGGCGTGCCGATGATCGCACTGTCAGTGCACAGGCAATAGGTGCGCGCAACGGGTACCTCGCTGCCGTGCAAGGCGGTGATGACCCGGTATTCACGCTCCACCGCATGGGCGGACGGAAGCAGCACCCCGGACGGCTTCTTGCGCAACACGTAGCGCTGCCCGGGCGTCTCCAGCAGGTAGGTCGGGTTGGACTGGCCGTCGGAGAAACGCCGCGTCTGTAGCGGGCCGGCAAAGCCTTCCACGTGCGCTTCCAGGTATTGCTGCAGGCGGGCAGCATCGAAGTCCTGGTCCCGACCCTCAGTCATGTCGTCACTTGCGATTGCGTTCACCCGGGTCTCCTGTGCAGGGGCGCCGCTGCATGGGCTGGCGCCATGCAGAAAGTGTAGGCGAGTTCCAGCCGGGGACCGTGAATTCAGCAGGTTAACGCAAGGACCGGGCTCATCGCAGCGCGGAAAAGGGCGGCGTGGCAGGCTGGCACAAGACGGCCGATGACGGGCGCGGCATCATGGTAGCGAAAACAACAAGGGAGAAAGCAATGGCAGGTCCCACTCGCGATTTCTGGGAAGCACGTTTTTCCTCGGGCAGCATGCCGTGGGACCGGGGCGGCCCGAATCCGCAACTGCAGTGCTGGATCGATGCCGGCTGTATCACGGCAGAGCAACGGGTCATCGTCCCCGGCTGTGGGCAGGGATGGGAAGTTGCCGCCATGGCAAGGGCCGGCATCCGGGTGACGGGGCTCGACTATGCGCCTGCAGCGATCGATGCATGCCGCGCGCTTCTCACTGCCAATCAGCTCGACGCGCAATTGTGCGTGGCCGACGTGCTCGCGTGGAAGCCGCCGATGCCGGTCGACGCTGTCTATGAACAGACTTGCCTGTGCGCGCTACATCCCGATCATTGGCAGCGTTATGCAGAACAACTCCATGCCTGGCTACGACCGGGCGGCAGCCTGATGATGCTGGTGGCGCAGGTGCCGTCGGAAGGATCGGCGCACGGCTTCATCAAGGGGCCGCCTTACCATTGCGACATCAACGCGATGCGTTCCCTGTTTCCGGCATCCCGCTGGGACTGGCCGAAGCCGCCCTATCCTCGTTCACCCGTCGGGCCGGGAACCGAACTGGCGCTCGTGCTGACCAGACTTTAATCTCGGTAGACGGGCCGGCGCTGCTCGCGCTGCGCCGCCAGCGCCTCTTCGAGATCCGCAGACAGCAGCATCCCCGCATTCCAGGTGGCAATGTAGTTCAGGCCATCCTCAACGGAATGGTCGCGCACATAGGTGATCATTTCCTTGGTTCCGCGCACCGCCAGCGGTGACTTCGCTGCGATGCTGCGCGCAGTGTCGTCGACGCCCTGCACCAGCGCGTCGATCGAATCGTAGGCGCGGTTGACCAGTCGGATTTCCTGTGCTTCGGTGGCTGCGACACGGCGTGCGGTATAGGACAGTTCGCGCGCCATGCCTTCACCGATGAGCTTGGGCAAGCGCTGCAGCGTACCAACGTCGGCAGTGAGGCCGACGTCGACCTCCTTCACGGAAAAGTAGGCATCGGCGCTGCAGTAGCGCAGGTCACAGGCGCTGGCAATATCGATGCCACCGCCGACACATGCGCCGTGGATGCGCGCAATCACCGGCTTGCGGCAACGCTCGATGGCGGTGACCGCGTCTTGCAGGTCCAGAATCATCAGACGCACCTGCTCGGCACCTCGTCCACGGCATTCGACTGCGGCAAAGCGTTGCAGCGCCTCCAGCATGGACAGGTCGATGCCGGCGCAGAAATGACGGCCCGCGCCGGACAGGATAGCGACGCGCACCGCCTCGGTGCGGTCCACCCATTGCATGGCGGCGCGCAGTTCCTGCCACATGCGGTCATCGATGGCATTGGCCTTGTCCGGGCGGTTCAGCTCCAGGTAGGCAAGCGGGCCATCCTGCCGGATCCGGATTGTCGTGAATTCCATGGCTACCCTCTCGCTAATTCAGTTCCATCGCCACGCGCGTGCCTTCCGCGATGGCACGTACCGCATCCAGTTCCGCCGCGACCCGCGCACCGCCGATCAGATGCGTTGCCAATCCATGCTGACGCAGGGCTGCATGCAGGTCCGCCAGCGGCTCCTGCCCGGCGCATACCACGATGGTGTCGACTTCCAGCACGCGCGGCTCGCCGCGCACACGGATGTGCAGTCCCGCATCGTCGATGCGCTCATACTCGACCCCGGCCAGCATGGCGACATTGCGCCGGGCCAGCAGGGTGCGCCGTATCCAGCCCGTGGTCTTGGCCAATCGCTCGCCGACCCGCTCGTCCTTTCGCTGCAGCAGCCACACCTGGCGCGACGAGCGTTCTTCCTCCGGGGCCTGCAGTCCGCCCCGATTTTTCACGTCCGCCTCGACGCCCCATTCCTGGTGAAATCGCTGCACCGGTTCGCTGTCGTCATCCTGGTGCGTGAGCAGTTCGGCCACGTCGAAGCCAATGCCTCCTGCGCCGATGATCGCCACCCTCGCGCCCGGCGTGCGCCGGCCTTCGATGATGTCGATGTAGCTGGCGACGGTCGCATGTTCGATGCCGGGAATCGCCGGGTTGCGTGGCGTCACGCCGGTGGCGATGACCACCTCGTCGAACTCTCCCCGTTGCAGTTGAGCGGCTGTTACCCGCTGGTTCAGGCGCAGCTCTACATCCAGCACCTGCAGTCGGCGGCGGTAATAGCGCAGGGTTTCGCCAAATTCTTCCTTGCCGGGTATCTTGCGCGCGTAGTTGAACTGTCCGCCGATGTCCGGCCCGGCTTCGAACAAGGTCACCCGGTGTCCGCATTCGGCGGCCGTGACCGCACATGCCAGCCCTGCCGGCCCCGCGCCGACGACGGCGACGCGGCGACGGGCGGGTGCTGGCCGTATTTGCAATTCCGTCTCATGGCAGGCGCGGGGGTTGACCATGCAGGTCGTCAGCCTGCCGCTGAAAATATTGTCGAGACAAGCTTGGTTGCAGGCAATGCAGGTATTGATCTCTTCCGCCCTGCCCTCGGCCGCCTTGCGCACAAAATGCGCATCGGCAAGAAAGGGGCGCGCCATCGACACCATATCGGCTGTGCCTTGGGCCAGGATGTGCTCGGCAACTGCCGGGTCATTGATGCGATTGCTCGCGACAACCGGTATCGACAGCACGGACTTGATGCGCGCAGTCAGGTCGATGAAGGCTGCGCGCGGAACCATGGTGGCGATAGTCGGGATGCGCGCCTCGTGCCAGCCCACACCGCTGTTGATGATGGTCGCACCCGCGTGCTCGATTGCCACGGCAAGCGCGGCGATTTCGTCCCAGGTGCTGCCGCCTTCGACGAGGTCGAGCAAGGACAGGCGATAGATCAGGATGAAATCCTTACCGGCCGCCTGGCGTGCCCGCCGCACGCTTTCGACTGCGAAACGGATACGGTTTTCCAAAGAGCCACCCCAGCGATCACTGCGCTGGTTGGCCCGCGGCACCAGGAACTGGTTGATCAGGTAGCCTTCCGATCCCATCACTTCGACGCCGTCGTAACCGACGGAGCGTGCCAGCCATGCAGCACGCGCGTAATCGTCGAGTGTACGCTCGATGTCGTCCTCGCTCATTTCGCGCGGCGTCGCCTTTGAGATCGGTGAGCGCAGCGCGGACGGGGCCACGCCTTGTCCATGATGTGCATAGCGTCCGGCATGCAGCAATTGCATCGCGATGCGCCCACCCGCCGCGTGCACGGCTTCAGTGATCTCGCGATGCGGCGCTGCATCCTCTTCGGTCTCGAACTTGCGCATGCCTTGCCACATGTTGCCTTCGGCATTCGGCGACAGGCCACCCGTGACGATCAGGCCGACGCCGCCGGCGGCACGTTCGGCATAGAAGGCCGCCATGCGCGCGAAACCGTCGGGATGCTCTTCCAGGCCGGTATGCATGGAACCCATGAGGACCCGATTCGGCAAAGTGCAAAAGCCGAGGTCCAGCGGTGCAAGCAGATGCGGATAGGCGCTCATGTTTCCTCATTCAGTATTTGGCGTGAGCCGTCATTGCTGTTTTGGCCGTTGGTCTCCGTCCGTGGACGGTACCAGCGTGGATGAAACTGTGCGACGATCGGACCGCTGGTGTCGAGCGCGTGGCAGCCGTCCAGGCTGAACGGCTTGACGTCTTCCTGCCGCGGGACTTGTCCCACGAGCGCCTGGATGACGCCGGTACCCATGGTCAGCAGCAACTCGGTCAGATGCGTGCATCCACTCACGCCGGCCAGCAGCCGGCGCACCGCCGAGCGGAATCCTGGCCCTACGCGCAGGCCGACCAGTTCTTCATACTTCGGGGTGATGGTGGCGCAACTGCGGCCAAAGGGCGCGGCGGCGGTGCTGGCGGCAACGGCAACGATGGTGGCGCCTGCGTCCACGGTCAGCCGCAGCCGCATGTCGTGTATTGGTTCGCCGGCCGGTAGCGGGCCGCGCGGTAGCGTAATGTCATGCGCGCGCATGTCCTGTAGCTGGCCCTCGACATCGTACAGGCCGTCTGCGCGGCGGTAGGCCTGGATAGCGATGGTGCGCGTATGGATGGGCTCGCGTTCTTCCTCCGGATGCGGTAAGGGCACGCTGCCTCCCTCAAGGTGTGACGAACAGGTCGATTTGCGGCGCGTCACCGGGACTTACGCTGTACGCGTCAAAGTCGCTGAGGCCGGCCTCGCGCAGTACCTGTTCATCGAGATACAGCCTGCCGCTGCACTGCTTGCTGTCGGAAGTCAGAATCCGGTAGGCGGCATCGGCCATGATGTCCGGTATCCGTCCCTGTTCGGCAGCGCCCTGTCGGGCAACGTTGAGAGCGGCGGTCGCGATGATGGTGCGCGGCCAGAGACCATTGACCGCAATGCCGAATCTACGAAATTCCTCAGCCATGCCCAGTGCCAGCATGCTCATTCCGTACTTGGATGCGGTGTAGGCGGGATGCGGTCCCAGCCACTTGGGGTCGAGGTCGATTGGCGGCGACAGCACCAGTACATGCGGATTGGCTGCCTGTTTCAGGTATGGGAGGCAGGCCTGGGTGCAGGCGAACGTGCCGCGCATGTTGATGTCCATCATCAGGTCGTAGCGCTTCAAGGAAGTTTCCTCGGTACCGGTGATGCTGATGGCGCTGGCATTGTTGACCAGGATGTCGATGCTGCCGAAGCGTTGCACCGCCTTGTCCACCGCTGCCCTGACCTGCTCTTCGTCCCGCACGTCGACTACCACCGGCAGCGCTTGTCCGCCAGCCTGCTCGATTTCTTCGGCAGCGCTGAAGATGGTGCCGGGCAGGCGCGGATCAGGTTCGGCTGTCTTGGCCGCAACCACAATCCTCGCGCCATCACGTGCGGCGCGCAGTGCGATCGCCTTGCCGATGCCACGGCTGGCGCCGGTGATGAACAGGGTCTTGTCCTTGAGTGTACCCATCTTATGCTTCCAGTTCGCGTGCGAGCGCGTCCGGCACAGCGACCGGCATGTCGAGCAGCATCTGCGCCATGCCCTTGCCGAGCGGGTCCATTCGCATCGATGCCGTCCCGCCGCCATCGAGCGCGTCATGCAGCAGGAAGTTGCAGGCATGGATGCCGGGCAGCGCATAGCGCATCACCTCGCCGCGCACCATGTGGGCGAAATATTGTTTTACCGCCTGCGGCGTCAGCTGGCTCTGGATCAGCGGCAGGTATTCCGGCTTGCGCGCAATCACACCGATGTTGGAGATATTGCCCTTGTCGCCGCTGCGCGCCCAGGCCAGGCGCACCAGCGGAACCGAGCGCGTGCCGCTGGCTGCTACAGATGCCGATGCGTCGACGGTGTCAGGTGCCGTGGGCGCAATCGGCGCGCCCGCCACGGGCACTTCCACAGTTGTACTCTCGCTGCCCATGGCGACGCTGATCCTGACCTCGCGTTTCGGCAACGTGAAAGCAAACTGCTTGATCAGCGGCGACGCCGATGGCCGGGCGAGCGCCGGGCCGGTGGTGCCTGGCGACCAGGAGGTGCCGGCCGGTGCGATTTCACGCGCGAAGATTTCCAGCGCCTGCTTCGATACGTGGTTGACGGCTACCCGCATCATCACCTCGCGCGATGCGCCGGTGCGGGCGTGCGGGCCGTAGGATGTCTCTGCACCGATGATTTCGACGTGCGATGCGCTGTAATCCGGCAGCCCAAGTTTTTTGAAAATACCGCGCGTGCGCTCCAGGATGGCTTCACCGGTGCGGCGGGCCTTGCCGGCGGCGCCGATGCCGATGATCACCAGCGTGCCGGCGCAGCGGTAGCCATCCATGTAGGTGGCCGACACCTTGTAGGAATCGGTCGGCGGCTTGCCGCGCGCACCCGCCACCCGCACCCGGTTTTCGCCTTCCTGAATTATCCTGACTTCGCGGAAGTCGCACACCACGTCGGGCAGCACGTACGCGCCCGGATCGCCGATCTCGTACAGCATCTGTTCCGCCACTGCAGGGGCCAGCACGCGGCCACCGGTGTCGTCCGGCTTGGTGACGAAAAAGCTGCCGTCGGCATGACATTCGATCACCGGGTAGCCGATGTTGGCCCAGTCGGGAACATTCTCCCAGTCGGTGTGCAGGCCGCCGGTTGCCTGGCAGCCGCATTCGATGATGTGGCCGGCGAGGCTGCCAGCTGCGAGAAGATCATGGTCGCCGGCGCTCCAGCCGAATTCATGCATCAACGGACCGAGCGTGACCGCGCTGTCGACGCAGCGCCCGGTAATCACGACATCCGCGCCGGCGGCAAGCGCCTGGGCGACCGGCAGAGCGCCAAGATAGGCATTGGCACTGAGGATGCGTTCCGGTAAAGGCTCGCCGGTGAACATGTCCTTGAGCCCGGCTTCGCGCAGTGCGGGAATGCGGCCGCTGACATCGTCGCCCTCGACCACCGCGATCTTAAGCTGCACGCCCATTTCATCAGCCAGCCTGGCGAGCGCATCGGCGCAACCGCGTGGATTGATGCCGCCAGCGTTGCTGACCACCTTGATGCCATGCCGGCCAAGCTCGGGCAGCACACTTTTCATGGCAACCTCGACGAAGTCGGTGGCATAACCGAGTTCGGGCTTCTTGCCACGGGCCGAGGCAAGGATAGCCATCGTGAGTTCGGCCAGGTAATCGAACACAAGGTAGTCGATGCGCGCTCCGCCTGCCAATCCGTTGACCAGTTGCGCGGCGGCCACCGAGCTGTCGCCCCAGAAGCCCGATGCGCCACCGATGCGGACCACTTTACCGTTTGCTTGCATATGCCCTTCTCCTTGTGTTCAGCGTCCGGTCCAGACCGGCTTGCGCTTTTCGTTGAAGGCGGCCAGGCCTTCCTTTGCGTCCTCGGTCAGCGCGAGCAGGGCGATCTGGCTTTCGGTATAGGCGATGCCCTGTTCAAAGGACATCGATGCCATCGCATGCATTGCGTACTTGCCGCGCCGGATGGCGGTCGGCGACTTGTCGGTCAGGCGGTTTAATAGCCAGTGTGTTTTTTCGTCCAGTTCCGCCGCCGGCACGACGTAATTCAGCAGTCCGTGCGCTTGCGCAGTGCGTGCGTCGAAGGGCTCGCCGGTGATGCACCACTCCCGCAGGACGCGCTGCGGCACCAGATTCTGCAGCAGGCTCAGCACCTGCATCGGGAATACGCCGACCTTGACTTCGGGCAATCCAAACAGTACATGGTCCGCAGCCACTGCCATGTCGGCCATACAGAGCAGGCCCATGCCGCCGGCCATGCAGGTCCCGTTGATGCGGGCGATGCTGGGAAGGGTTGCGTCCTGCGCCTGGCGCAGCAGGTCGGCATAGGCGATGTTCGGAGTCGCATAGTCGAACGCGAAGCCTTTGCCCGGCTGCAGGTCGCCTCCGGCGCAGAATGCTTTTTCGCCGGCAGCGGTCAGCACAATGGCGCGCACCTCGGGGTCGGCGTGGGCCAGGCGGTAGCCTTCACGTATGCCGTCGATGACCTCTTGGTTGATGGCATTGCGCTTGTCAGGCCGGTTGATGGTGATCCAGAAGGCGGAGGATTTCTTTTCGTGGAGGACAGGGTCGCTCATGGTGTTCTCGTGAAAGTTGGAGGTCCGGGGCGACAAAAGGCTGCGCCTGCAACAGGTCGCGCCTGCATCATGCCGCCCGCGCGACCTCTGCAGATTCGATCTCGGCGATGACGCGATGCACGGCAACCTGGTCGCCCATGACGGCGGACATCGACTTCACGCGGCCGGCTACAGGTGCGGTGTGGACATGCTCCATCTTCATCGCGTCCAAGGTCAACACCGGCTGCCCCGCCTTTACCATATCCCCGATGGCAACATGGACCGCCACCACGCGCCCGTTCATCGCGGCGCGGATGCGTCCGTCGCTGGCATCTTCGCCCTGAGTCTGGGCAGCATGGGTCAGGTCGACAATACGGTAGGCAGCGCCGCGGAACTGCAGGTGCAGCACACCGCCGTCGCGCGTGAATGCGGCGCTTTCGATCAGTCCGCCGCAGGAAAACCGTACCAGCCCCGCCTGCTGTCCGATTATCTGCAGTTCCTGCTTCTGCTCACCGACGGTCACGCTGAAGCGTCCGCCGCCGCAGTTGACGAGAGTGGCCACGCATTGCTTTCCGTCGACCTCCATGTAGAACGCAATCGGCAGGCGATGGGCGATGTCCACCCCGTTGCCCTTTCCAGCGCCGGGAGAGTCGGTCTGGTAAAGCATGGCGGCAGCAAGCGCATGCGCACGCAGCGTGTTTGCTTCATCGATCTGCAACAGTGCCTCGCCATGCCGGCCGATGAAGCCGGTAGTGGCATCGCCAGCAGCGAAAACCGGATGCGCAAGGCAGCGTGCAAGGAATTCCTGGTTGGTGCGCACGCCCAGAGCCACCGCGTCCTGCAGCGCGGCATGCAGTTTGCGCCGCGCCTCGTCGCGATTGCGACCATAGGCAATCAGCTTGGCGATCATGGAATCGTAATACGGCGGTATTTCGGCGCCTGCTTCTAGTGCATCCTCGACGCGGATGGTGTCCGGCATCTGCCATTGCACCACGGTGCCGCTTTGCGGCATGAAACCCTGGTACGCATCTTCGGCGCACAAACGCACCTCGATTGCGTGGCCTTCCCAGCGCACGTCCTCCTGCCGGATTGGCAGCGGCTCGCCGGCGGCAACACGTAGTTGCAGCTCGACCAGATCGAGGCCAGTGATCGCCTCGGTGACCGGATGCTCGACCTGCAGCCGGGTGTTCATTTCCATGAAATAGAAATTGCCGTCGGCATCGAGCAGGAATTCCAGCGTGCCCGCCCCTTCATACCGGATCGCACGTACGGCGGCCACTGCGGTCTCTCCCATCCGCTGCCGCAGCTCGGCATTGACGGCGGGCGATGGCGCCTCTTCCACCACTTTCTGATGGCGCCTCTGCACCGAGCAGTCACGCTCGCCAAGATGAATCGCATTGCCATGGCGGTCAGCAAACACTTGTATTTCGATATGGCGCGGTTCGACAATGGCTCGCTCCAGGATGACCTCGGGATTGCCGAACGCACTCTGCGCTTCCGACTTGGCGCTTCGTAGAGCGTCCAGAAAGGCGTCATGGGATGTGACCAGGCGCATGCCGCGCCCGCCGCCGCCAGCGGTTGCCTTGATCATGACCGGATAGCCGATCCGGTGCGCCTCTTCATGCAGGCGTCCTTCGCCCTGGTCCGCGCCCTGATAGCCGGGGATGCATGGCACGCCGGCATCCATCATCAGCCGCTTCGCGCCGGCCTTGTTGCCCATCTCCACGATGGCCTGCGGCGAGGGTCCGATGAACACCAGGCCGGCATCGTGGCAGGCTTGCGCAAAGTCTTCGTTTTCCGCGAGAAAGCCGTAGCCGGGGTGGACCGCATCGGCGCCACTGAGACGGGCTGCCTCGATGATGGCCGGGATATTCAGGTAAGACTGGGCGGGCAGGGATTCGCCGATCCAGACCGCCTGGTCCGCCTCGCGCACATGGCGGGCGTTGCGGTCGGCGGTGGAAAAAACGGCAACCGTGCGATAGCCCAGCACGCGTGCGGTACGCATGACGCGCATGGCAATTTCACCGCGGTTGGCGATCAGGATCTTGTGAAACGGAGTGGATGTCTGCATGGCTTTACTTGCGATGAAGGATGGATTGTGCAAATTATTCGGACCGCGGAAAGATACCCATGTACTTGGAAATGATCTGCAGCATAACTTCGTCGGCGCCGCCGCCGATCGAGGTCAGGCGACCATCGCGGAAGGCACGCGAGACCGAGCTCTCCCAGACATAGCCCATGCCGCCCCAGAACTGCAGGCAGCCGTCCGGTACCTCGCGCATCAGGCGCCCGGCCTTGAGCTTGGCCATCGAGGCGACCTCCGTCGCATTCTCGCCGTTGACGACCATCTCGACGCCACGCCACGTGAGCGCGCGCAGCGATTCAACCTCGGTCTTGAGCTCGGCCAGCTTGAAGTACACCCACTGGTTGTCCAGGATGGACTTGCCGAAGGCCTTGCGCTGGCGCGCATAGTCGATGGTGTCGTCGATCACCCGCGGCAGCATGCCGCCGGCGTTGAGCGCTCCCCACAGGCGTTCGATCTGGAACTGTTCCATCTGGTAGATGAAGCCCATGCCTTCTTCGCCGATGCGGTAACGCTGCGGCACCCTTACCTCGTCAAAGTAAAGCTGTGCGGTATCGGACGAATTCATGCCGATCTTGCGCAATTTCTTCGCCACCGATACGCCGGGGGTCTTCATCGGCACCACAATCAATGACTTGTTCTTGTGGGCCGGCCCGTCGGAGGTGTTGGCGAGCACCACGCAAAAGTCGGCCTGAGTGCCGTTGGTGGTCCACATCTTGCCGCCATTGATGATGTAATCATCGCCGTCCCGGCGCGCGGTGGTCTTGATCGAGGCGACGTCGGAACCGCTGCCGACCTCCGACACGCCGAGGCAGGCCACCATCTCGCCGGATATGGCAGGCGCGAGGAATTCCCGGCGCAGGGCGTCGGAGGCGCGCTCGGCAAGCGCCGGCGTCGCCATGTCGGTCTGGACGCCGATGGCCATGGGCACGGCAGCGCCATTGACGTCGCCCAGCGTTTCCGCCAGCACCGCCGCAAACGAATGATCGAGTCCCATGCCACCAAACTCAACCGGCTTGTTCAGTCCGAGCAGGCCCAGCTTTCCCATCTTCCCGAATACCTCGTGGGCCGGGAAAATTTCTGCTTCTTCCCACTCATCCATGTAGGGGTTGATCTCTTCGGCGATGAAGCGCTTGATGGTGCGCCTCATTTCCTCATGTTCGGGGGTCAGTTTCATACATCGGTCTCCGTCATCATGTTCGCCTGACTTACGGGCGTGCCACCGAGAACTGCATTGCATGCGGCTGGCGTACTTGCGCCTCACGGCAGACCGACAGCACATAGGACAGCACCGCGCGGGTGTCGCGTGGATCGATCACGCCATCGTCCAGCAACAGCGCGCTCGTCGTGAAGACATCCATCTGGCTGTCGAAGTTATCGACGATCTTGCGCTGCAGCTTGCCCAGCTGTTCATGGTCGACCTCGGCGCCCTTGCGCTTCATGGCGGCCTCGGTAACGATGGCCATGGTCTGCGCGGCCTGTTCGCCGCCCATCACTGCGGTCTTGGCGTTGGGCCATGAGAAGCAGAAGCGTGGATGAAAACCGCGACCGCACATCCCGTAGTTGCCAGCACCGAAGGATGCGCCGCAATAGATGGTAATCTGCGGAACGGTGGCATTGGTCACTGCCTGGATCATCTTGGAGCCATGCTTGATGCTGCCGATTTCCTCGTAGTGACGCCCCACCATGAAACCGGTCGTGTTGTTGAGGTAAAGGATGGGCACCTGCGCCTGGCAGCAAGCCTGAATGAAATGGGTGGCCTTGGCGGCGCCGGCCGGGTCGATCGGGCCGTTATTTGTGATGATGCCTAGCGGATAGCCGTCGATCATCGCATGGCCGCACACCGTGGCCGAACCGTATCGCGCGCCGAATTCCAGGAAGTCGGAATCGTCGACGATGCGAGCGATCACCTCTTTCATGTCGACCGGGCGCTTGTGATCCATAGGCATGATGCCCAGAAGTTCCTCCTTGTCGTACCGTGGCGACGCGACAACGCGTTCCGATTCACGCGGGACGCCCCGGTTCCATTCCAGCTTGCTCATGATGTCGCGCGCGATGCGCAGCGCATCGCGGTCGTCTTCCGCAAGGTAGTCACCGAGACCGGAAATGCTGGTGTGCATCTCGGCACCGCCCAGTTCTTCCTCGGTTGCAATTTCGCCGGTTGCCGCCTTGAGCAGGGGCGGCCCGGCCAGGAAGGCGCGCGAACGTCCGCGCACCATGATGATGTAGTCCGACAGGCCGGTCTGGTAAGCGCCTCCTGCGGTGGAAGAACCATGTGTCACGGTCAGCACCGGCAAGCCAGCTGCGGACAGGCGCGCAAGATTGCGGAATAAATTGCCACCGCGCACGAAATCTTCGACCCGGTAGGCCATCAGGTTGGCGCCGGCGCTTTCCACCAGCTGCACATAAGGCAATTTGTTTTCCAGCGCCAGTTCCTGCACCCGCAACTGCTTGTCCAGGCCGCGCGGTTGCAGGGCTCCGGCATCGATGCCGGAATCGGAGGCGCACACCATGCAGCGCACGCCGGAAACGTAGCCGATGCCCGCAATCAGGCCGCCGCCCGGGACACTGCGGTCCGGATCGTTGACATCAAGGCCGTAACCGGCCAGCGTCGCCAGCTCCAGAAACGGCGTACCGTGGTCGAGCAGGAGGGCGAGCCGTTCACGCGGCAGCAGCTGGTGCCGCTTTTCGAAGCGCGGCTTGGATGCCGATGAGGTACGCCGGGTGCGCTCCTCCAGTGTACGTACGCGCTCAAGCAATGCCAGCATGCCGCCACGGTTGGTCTGGAAGGATTCACTGCCGGTCGAAATATTGGTTTCGATAATTGCCATGTTTTCTGTGGTCGATGTGTTGGCGACACAGGTCTGGGAGACCCGCTTTTTGCACTTGTGAAATGAAGGTTACCTGCCAGTCTTTGTTGCGTCTTGCGTAAAGTGGCTGATGCGCTGAGACCTGTTTCAGAACCGGAAGAGTCCTGAAGGATGAAGACTTTTTCGGCTGCTTACGCACGCAATGCAACCCGGCATTTCTGCAGCATTGCATGAGGCTGATAGGAACGCTTGGTCTGACGGAAGTTGGGCAGGCCGATGTCCTGTTCGAAGTTGATCCACGCAATATCCTGCGCCTGCATGCAGTAGTGGTGGAACATGTACTGGTAGATGCCCTTGTAGCGGTCGCTTCCCTTGGCAAAGCGCATCGCGGCGGTGCCTGCATTGAGCCGTTGCGCGATGATGAATCCGGCCGGATCGCCGTCGGCATAGTAGATGCGAGCGTCGAAGCCGAAGCGGTCGATCAGCTGCAGTGCCTCGCGGCATGCCGATTCGTCGCCCTCCCCCTGCGCTTTTTCCTTGTCGTGCATCCAGGCTTCGAGCAGCGACTCGGCGTCGCCAATGCGATCAGTGCCGAGGGGATGCGTGGTGACCTGCCATTGGCGCAGCAACTGCTGCATCAGCTGGCGCTTCTTGCGCAGGAGCTCGCCGCGATAGTCACGGAAATTCTGTGCCGCATACAGGTAGTCGGCGTCGTCATCGCACTGCGTGACGCTGAACAGCGATGGGTCGAGCGTGTCTGCGGTAGACGTCGGAACGGGAAAGAAGCAGTCATGCTCGCGTAGCAAGTCTTGAAGAACGGAGACCGGTGCCGCGTTGAGGTCGAACAGCGGCATCAGGTGGCGCACGCCGTCATAGGTGACGCCGGCTATACAGGGCCAGGGGCCGCGCAGGAAACGATAGACGTGGGCGCGGCGGAAGAGATAGAGGTTGGAAAATGCAAACTCCGACAGGCAGGCGCTCCCCATACGCTCGCGCAAGGGGAACAACATTGCGTCGATTTCTTTGCTGTGTTCCAACGTCAGCGGCAGGCTGATGTCGGCCTGCGCGGGAGTGACCGTGTCCAACACGCTCAGCAGTCTCAATAACGGACCGCGCGCACTCCCGGCGCCGGCCCATCGGCCGGGGGGCCGGCGAAACACTGGGCAATCGGCAGCCATTCGGCGCCGGCTCCCGCGTATTCGAGACCGGTATCGCGCACGTTGCGCCGCTGCGTGACCACCAGGCAGAAGTCCTCCGCGCTGCCGCGCACATAGTCGGTGTCGGAGGGAGCGTTCCATGTCCACGCCCCCCTGTCTGGCGTCTGCAGCACAATGTACGGCGCAACCGGGGGCACCGGCAACTTGCGGTTGACGAAGGACCAGCCAAAGGTGGTAGCACCGATATGGGCTATATGACGCAGGCGGCCGTTGAGCGGACGGCGCGCCGGCACGCTGTCATAGACATCCTGGCCGTGCGCCCAGGTCTCCATCAGGCGCGCGGTCGCGAAGGAACGCGCGCTCATGGTCGGGCCGTACCACGGCAGGCGTGCCTTCGGATCGAGTTCAGCCAGTGCCGCCACCAGCGCTTGGTAACGCTCGCGCCAGACCTGCAGCAGCTGTGCGCCGTCAAGGTGGCCAAAGCGTTCACGGGCGATCTGGCTGATTTCCTTTCCGCTTTCCTGTTCGGCCATCAGCTTCCTGGTATCGGCGGCGAAAGCTTCGGCATCGGTCGCTGCGAACAGGCCAGTCTCGTCGAAGTAGCAGAGGTGGGCAATCTCATCCCATGGCGTCCAGCCATAGAATTGCGTCCTGCGCTGCCACTGCTCCGGACTCAGCGTGGCGCACAGCGCGGCAAGTGCATCGTACTCAGCCTGCAGATCTGCGCAAAGGTCTTTCATCCTGTCTCCTGATGCTCTCGTGTTCAGTAGCCACGGAATACCGGGCTGCGTTTTTCCATGAAGGCGCGCACACCTTCGCGGCCATCCTGACTGCCGGCGCTGGCGATCATATAACGTTCTTCGAGTGCCAGCTGCTCCTGCAGGCTGCGCGTAACGGCACAGTCGACCAGCTGCTTGATGCGTCCGAAGGACGCAGTGGCACCAGCGGCCAGCCGAGCCGCCAGTGCATGCGCCTCCTCGGCCAGCCGTTCGTCGGGATGAACCGCGTCAACCAGTCCGAACGCGAGGCATTCCTCGGCGCTGACGGGCTGGTTGAGGAAAAGGATGCGCTTGGCCTGGGCGGCCCCCGCGCGACGCGCCAGTTGCCACGATGCACCGAGGTCCGGCGACAGGCCGATAGCGGAGTACCCGCCGCGCAGCTTCATTGATTGCGCCGCCAGCACGATGTCCCCGCACAGCGCAAGTCCAATACCTCCGCCGCCGACCGGGCCGTTGAGCGCGGTGATGACAGGACAGGGAAGCTCCGCCAGTTGCGACACAGCTGCATGCAGCCGGGGTATGCCCGCCTGCATCTGCGCGGGCAGGTCGGTGGTTTGCAGCATTTCGGCGATATCGCCGCCGACACAAAACATTCTGCCGCTGCCGGTGAGCAACACCGCGCGCACACCATCTCGTACCGCGAGCTTGTCGACGACTGCGGCAAACGCGATACCAAAGGCCTCGTCAATGGCATTGCCGGCATCAGGACGGTTCAGCGTAATGATGGCAACGCCGTTGCGCAGGTCGCACAGCACGGGATCGGACAAATTTCACTCCTTCTAATGGTCGCAGCCAGCATACCTCCCGGAATGAGCGCGGTCTTGCGTCAAATGGCTACGCTGCACGCAGGCTAGACAAGACCGCGTACCACCGTGATGTATGCCCCGTACCTGCGCTTACTCTGTCTACCGGCGTCACTTTATGGAATGCCACGAAGATTGAAAACTGTGCCAGGTGTGAGGAGAATTACTGTCACAGAATGTGAAAAGCGACGGTTCCTGTACTCGGCGAAGTAACAAAGAGATGATTCTGAAATTTCCCATGGAGTCCATATAAGCGCTGTCCGTATAATTAGGGATATGTTGAACGTCGCTTTTCAAACCAACAACTTGGAAACGGGACCTGTCCGTACATGCCGGAAGTTTGGTGCCCGCATAAGTAATTAGGTATGGTGGTAAATGAAAAAAGCAGCCGCGAAGCGTAAGGAGTCTCTAGTTGAACCGCAAAGCCCGGCGCCGAATCCATATGCCATGGCCGTCTTAACAGCGGTGTTAGCGGGTTTGTTCGCCGTAATCGGAGGCTACTTTACTTCGGCTTTCCAAGCTCGACATGCAATCGCACAAAAGCAACTCGAATACCGTGTCGCAGCATACAGTTCGCTCCTTGACAAAACAAATCTTAACAACGCACAGGCTATCAGTCAGATTCTGAATATTGGCCAAATGGCTGACCATATAGCTACTGATGGGGAAATTCAGGCTTTCGAAGACCGAATTGCAGACCTTCTTAAAAAGCAAGGTACCCACGACCTGTATTTGCAGTTAAGCGCTGACCTGAACCTGTTCCGGCTGCATGGTTCTGGTCGCGCGCAGAGAACTTGTGACGACCTCTTAAAGGCGTTAATGCTGAGAGATTTTGAAATTGACTGGAAAATCTATCCACCGGACGTAGGGGAATATCATGAGAAATGGAAGACTGCGCTGGAAAACGGGACTGCGTATGGATGGGAAGAACGAGTTTCGTCCGACGAGAGGTTAATGGTTATTACGATGGCTAAGCTTACTCAGTTGCTTATTCGGCAGTTGAAAGAAGAAATACATGGAGCAGCGGTCTAAGAGCTGAAAATAGAAAATAGCATTTTATTTGGTCATAACTTGTTGTTCGACACCGACGAACAGGCTCGCCGGTAGACCTGACGTTAAGCATCAACGGAAATGAAATCCAAGATATTTGCCATTGTTCCCTCGCTGTTCTTCATTGCAGCTGTCGCCTGGAACCTTACTTCAGTCAGCTGGCGCAGCGATCCAGTCTCGTATTTGCTGGGTGGCGCGTTGATTGCTAGCCCTTTTGCCGTTTTGGCCATCGCCCACCTCACAATTGCAAAACGATGGCGTAGTCATGCCTTTCTGCTATCGGGCAACGTGTTTGTTGCCTTTGCAGTTTGGTTGGCTTCTTTCTTGATGCGATGGTTTCAGTCTGGATGGTCAGGAATTGCTTTCTTTTCCGTACTTCTGTTCTGTCTGGGCGCGACTTGGGCCGCAGGCGGGTTGGCGTTTCGTGATAAGCACAATGAGCCTGACTTGGAATTGGATTAGGACGTAGTCACGTGTCACATGCTTTTACTATTCGCATCACCCGGCAACTCTGCCGGGCTGCCTATGCCGGAAAGAAGCTCGCATAGCCTGCATGAAAGCGACATGTCATCCACTCTGTACCGAACCGGGCAGCAGTACGATCTTGCCGGTCGCCTTGCGCGCCGCAACCTCGGCCAACGCTTGCGCTGCCTGTTCCAGCGGATAGCGTTTCGAGATGTAGGGGCGCACCTTCCCTTGCCTAAACCATCCAACCAGTTCCCGCGTTAGCGCCGCCGCGCGTTCCGGTTCGCTGCGCAGGAAGCCGCCCCACCATACTCCGACAATTGAACAGCCCTTGAGCAGCGTGAGATTGAGCGCGATCTTGGGAATTTCACCTGCAGTAAAGCCGATGACCAGAAAGCGACCATTCCAGGCCATGCTGCGCAGCGCGGCTTCGCTGTAGCTTCCTCCCACCGGGTCGTAGACGACGTCGACCCCACGTCCGCCAGTGAGATCCTTGATGCGCTGGCGCAGGTCTTCCCGGCTGTAATTGATGACCTCATCAGCGCCGCGTTCCCGGCACAGGGCGAGCTTGTCGTCGCTGGACGCAGCCGCGATGACGCGTGCGCCGAGCAGTTTGCCCATCTCAACCGCCGACAGGCCGGTGCCGCCGGCGGCACCGAGCACCAGCAGGGTCTCACCCGGCCGAAGGACTGCGCGCACCTGCAGCGCGTAATGGGTGGTTCCATAAGCGATCAGGAATGCCGCCGCATCGGCAAAGTCGATGCCCTCCGGAAGCGGAAACGTGTCCTCCTCCCGCGCCAGCGTCTGCTCGGCATAGCCGCCGTAGCCCGGCACCGCGACCACCCGGTCGCCGGGCCGAAAGGCGCGTACACCCTCACCCACCGCCTGCACGATACCGGCCACCTCGGCACCGGGAGAAAACGGCAGATCGGGCTTGAGCTGGTAGCGGTTCTCGATGATTAAAGTATCCGGGAAGTTAACGCCGGTGGCACGCACCGAGATCACGACCTGGCCCGGCCCCGGCTGCAAGGACGGGACGTCTTCCAGCACCAGCGCCTCGGGCGGACCATATTGCTTGCACAGTACGGCCTTCATTGCCGTGCTCCTGCTGCAACCCCGTACTGCTTGACCAACTGCTTTGCCACCGCCGCCAGGTGCACCTGATCGGGCCCGTCGCCGATACGGATGAAGCGCGCGTACACATAGGCTTTTGGAAGGAAGGTGTCTTGCGACACACCCATGCCGCCATGGACCTGGATGGCGCGGTCGATCACGCGCGCGGCCATGCTAGGCACGACGATCTTGGCGGCGGCGATCAGATCCTTGGCCGCCTTGTTGCCCTCGCGGTCCATCTTGTCCGCCGCCTGTAGTGTCAGCAAGCGCGCCTGCTCCAGCTCACACCAGGAATGCGCGATGTCTTCGCGCACCGATCCCTGTTCCGACAGTCTGCGGCCGAATGCCACGCGCGACTCGGCGCGTGCGCACATGCTTTCGAGCGCGCGCTGCGCGACGCCAATCAGGCGCATGCAGTGATGGATGCGCCCCGGCCCCAGCCGCCCCTGGGCAATCTCGAAGCCGCGCCCTTCGCCCAACAGAATATTGGACGCGGGAACACGGACGTCGTCATACACGATCTCCGGATGGCCGAGCGGCGCATCGTCATAGCCGAACGCCGTGATGTCGCGCACGATCTTTACGCCCGGGGTGTCCTTTGGCACCAGGATCATCGACTGCTGCTTGTGCACGTCGGGATTGTCGGGATCGGTCTTGCCCATGACAATCAGCACCTTGCAGCGCTTGTTGAGTGCACCCGAGGTGAACCATTTGCGGCCGTTGATCACATACTCGTCGCCGTCGCGCCGTATCTCGCAGCGTATGTTGGTCGCGTCACTTGATGCGACTTCCGGCTCGGTCATCGAGAACGCGGAGCGGATATGGCCGTTGAGCAGCGGCTCCAGCCAGGTTTTTTTCTGCTCGGCATTGCCGAAGAGCGTGAGGATTTCCATGTTGCCGGTGTCCGGCGCCGAGCAGTTGAACACTTCGGACGCCCATTCGACGCGGCCCATGATTTCAGCTAAAGGCGCGTACTCTAGGTTGCTAAGGCCCGCGCCATGATCGCCGGGCAGGAACAGGTTCCATAGTCCTGCCTCGCGCGCCTTGACCTTCAGTTCTTCCATCAGTGCAACGGTGTCGTATCGGTCGCCG
Source organism: Herbaspirillum sp. GCM10030257 (assembly GCF_042666555.1). Taxonomy (NCBI): domain Bacteria; kingdom Pseudomonadati; phylum Pseudomonadota; class Betaproteobacteria; order Burkholderiales; family Oxalobacteraceae; genus Herbaspirillum; species Herbaspirillum sp. GCM10030257. Next base: position 37,930 of record NZ_JBHTDH010000024.1, on the reverse strand, counting down.
GAAAACACCTGATCGTAATAGGCCAGTTCGGCCGGGTAGATATGCTGCTCCATGAATGCGCCCAGCTTGTCCTGCAGGCTGCGCACCTTGCTGCTGTGCTGAAAATCCATTGTGTTCTCCTCGGTCAGGACTTTGTCGATGGCTGTTGCTGCTGGTAGCGCCGCATGCCCTTGAGCCAGCGGTCATAGTCCGCGCCCTTGCGGCGCATGTATTCGAGCACATCGGGATGCGTCAGGATCAGGAAACGTTCCGCATCGATTCCCTGGACGATTGCTTCAGCGGCTTCCTCCGGCTCGACCGCGGCGGCGAGCAGCGCGGGCTGGTCGACCTCGCTCACGCTGCCAAGCAGCATATTGGTGCGCACGCCCATCGGGCAGAAGCAGCTGACCTTGATGCCACGATCGCCGTAGGTGATCGACAGCCATTCCGCAAACGCCACCGCGCCGTGTTTCGTGACGGCATAGGAGGCATCGGAAATCGACAGCAGACCGGCTGCCGAAGCGGTTTGCAGCAAATAGCCTTCGCCGCGTTCGAGCATGTGCGGGACCACCGCCCGCGCCGCATACACATGCGCCATCAGATTGACCGACCACGCCTTTTCCCAGTCGGCATCGGATGATTCCAGCCCCTTGCCAATCGATACCCCGGCGTTGGAGCAGAAAAGGTCAATGTGTCCATAGGTCGCCACCGCGCGCTCGACCAGTTCCGCGAGTTCCTGCTCCCTTGCCACATTGACCGCAATCCCCATGCCGCCGATTTCCGCCGACACCCGGCTGGCGGCCTCGCCGTCAAGATCGGCCACCACCACTGCCCGTGCACCCTCGGCTGCGAAGCGGCGCGCCATGGCGGCGCCGATTCCGTTCCCGCCGCCCGTAACGACGACCACCTTGTCCCTGATCTTCATGTGCTGTCCTTTTCTCCAAATCATGTCCGGCGGCAGTTGCCGCCTTGTGTTTCAGCTTGTAGCTGGTGCCGCGTCGATACGCGCTGCTTCGGCCGCGAACATTTCACGCAGCCTGAACTTCTGTACCTTGCCCGAAGGCGTGAGCGGAAACTGCTCGACCACGCGCAGGTACCTGGGAATCTTGTAACGGGCGATGCGGTCATGCAGGCGTTCGCGCATCTGTTCGGCGTTCAGCGACGCTCCCGGTTTCAGGCGTACGTATGCGCATACTTCCTCACCGTAGCGGGGATCAGGCACGCCGACCACATTGGCATCGGTGATCTCTTCCAGCGTCAGCAGGGCTTCCTCGATCTCGCGCGGCGAGATATTTTCCCCGCCACGGATGATCATGTCCTTGGCACGGCCGCTGATCCACAGGTAGCCGCGCTCATCCATGTGTCCAAGGTCGCCGGTACGCAGCCAGCCATCGTCCGACAGTGCGTCGCGCGTAGCTTGCGCATTGCCGAAGTAGCCCTTCATCACTAGCCAGCCGCGCGTGCGCACCTCGCCTGTCTGGCCCAGCGGGACTCTGGTTCCGCCGGCGTCGACCAAGTCCACTTCGGCCGCCGGAAGTGGTTGCCCGCAACTGCCCATCTGCAATTCTTCCGGGTCATACGGTGCGCTCTGGGTGATGATTGGAGAGGCTTCGGTCAGGCCATAGGTGATCGAACAGCGCGCGCCGTAGCGCACATGCCAATGGCGCAGCAGTTCCACTGGCACGGTGGAGCCACCGGTGATCACGCGCTCCAGGCTGCCAAGGTCCAGGCCTTCGCGGTCGGCCGCTTCCTCCAGCGCAATCAGCATTGTTGGCACGGCACTCAGCACGTTAACGCGCTCGCGCGCGATGGTACGGGCCACCCGGTCCGGCTCGAAGGTGACTATGGGATATTGCGTGGTCCCGGACGCCAGTGCACCCAGGGTAGCGATGACACAGCCGCCGCAATGAAACAGCGGCATCGGGTTGACCCAGCGGCTGCCCTCGCTAAGCGCCGCGCGCTGTGCGAACAGGCGGCCGTCGTTGACCACGCCCCGGTGCGTCAGCTCTGCACCTTTCGGAAAGCCGGTCGTGCCCGAAGTGAACTGTATCTGCACGGTGTCGCGCGCCGAGACGCCCATCCGGCGCTGCTCGAGGGCCTCTTCACTTACTGTTGCGGCGCCGGCCAGCCAGTCGGTCCAGGCAATCCCGTTGTCGTCCGGCGCATTGCCAATCGCCACGCGCAAACGCAGTGAGGGTGCTTCACGTGCGGCCTCGTCAAGCATCGTCCACAGCGACGCGCCGCGATTCTCCGGCAGGGCGAAACAGGCGCACGCGCCCGCAGTGCGCAGGATGTAGGCGACTTCGCCGCTGCGCAGCAAGGGATTGATCGGCACCAGTACCGCGCCGCAGTAGGCCGCGCCGAATTCCAGCAGCAGCCATTCGGGCAGATTGGTGGCCCATAGCGCCACCCGGTCGCCAGGGCCGATACCCGACGCCATCAGGGCCCGGGCAACGACGCGGCTGCGCTCGCGCAGTTCGGCAAATGACCAGCGCAGCGAGAGTCCACGGTCCTCGTATGCGACATAGGCCAGGCCATCCTGGTCCGGCCATCTGCGCGCTGCCTCGTCGAGCAGGTCGCCGACCGTCATCTCCTGCAACAAAGCAGCCTCATCGGCGGCCGGTATCCAGTGCGATACACCATTTTCCACAGGCATTACTGTCCTCCTTCCGGGTTGTGTTGTTGTAGCCGCTGGTATGTCGAGTAGCTTGGCTGGTCCACCGCGAGTTTGGCCAGGCCGGTGCGCAGCAAATGCGGCATCAGGCCCGGGGTGTGCGCATTGACTTCACCACGCGCGATGCGCGCACACAGCTCGCGGTTGAGTGCGTCCAGGCCACCTTCGCTGCCAAGCAGGTCCTGCAGGCTGGCACGCTCCTGCGCATCCGCCTTCGAGCCCAGTTCGATTTCTCGCCTGACGATCTCAAGCAGGCTGATGGCGACCCGAGCATGGAAGGCCGTCAGCCCCTCAAGGCGAGGCAGCGCATCGTTGCGCAGGAAGTCGGTAACGGCCTGGATCAGTTCCGGTGCCGAGGGTTGTTCAGACATACTGTCCTCCATCGCGGATCAGGCACAAAAGATCGATCTCCGCCTCCGAGGCGCGGCGCCCGACCGCGGCGCGTTCAACCGTGCGCACGTCGCCGCTTTGGTACGAAAGTGCCATCGATTCGCAGATGACGCCCCACTTCAGCGTTCCCAGCACCTCCCAGAAGCGCACCCGCGCCTGGTCGACAATGCCGCCCGCCGACTCATAGCCGGAGAACAACTCCTCCCGCGTGCCGAAACCACCCACCGGCAGTTCCCGACCGTAGCGCCAGGAATTGACGCACATCCAGCCCAGGTCTTCCATCGGATCACCAAAGTGGGCGATCTCCCAATCGAGCACACCGCACAGCCCTTTCTCGTCGACCATGATGTTGCCGTTGCGGAAGTCGCCGTGGACCAGCGTGCTGCGCACCGCGCTTTCCGGCACGCGTTGCTGCAGCCATTGCAAGGCAAGTTCGAACACCGGCCGCGGCGCGCCCACGGTGTCGTGACGCTTTCTGTAATACGCCACCTCCTCGCGTGCGCCGCTTGCCCGCAGCGGCGGCAATTGCGCAGGATCGAGGGCATGGATCCGGGCGAGCGCCTGTCCGCATTGCCAGGCAAGGCAGGTACGGGCCTGCGCATAGCGGTCGTCGCGCAGGATGCGCCGCGAGTTGGCCTCTCCCGCGATGCGCGACATCACGTAGCCTTCTCCCAGCCCGTCCTCGGGCAGCAGCACGCCTGCCACGCGCGGCACCGGTACGCCGGAGCGAACGACCTGTTCAAGCAGGCGTGCTTCCGTTTCCAGGCCGATTGCTTCTGCCGGCGGCGCGGAACCCGGCGGTGCACGGCGTAGGATCAGGGGAATGCGACCATTGCTGGTGGCCGCGTCAAACGACCAGGTTTCCTGGCTCGCCCCGCCTGGCAAGGCGCGCAAGTCATGGATGCCGTCGGCCTCAGGCATCAGCCGGCCGACCAGCGCGCCTAGGCGCGGCGCGAGGATCTCGTCCTGCCTCAAGGCGTATTCCTCGTCGGGCGGCTGCTGAAGACGGCTTCCATTGCCATGCCACCCGCACTAGCTTCGGTCCACAAAGTCAGGTTGTCACCTTCCTGGCTGCCGACGTGGACCGTGACCGGAGCACCGAGGAACAGCGGCGCGCGTGCCCGAAAACGCGCATGCGCAAGCGGGCGCTCCGGATGCCGGGCGCGATAGCTTTCCGTCAGCAGCGTCGCCTGCAAGGGGCCGTGCACGACCAGTCCCGGATAGCCACCGACCTTGCGCGCGTAGTCGAGGTCGTAGTGAATGCGATGGGAATTGAAGGTCAGCGCCGAGTAACGAAACAACACCGCCTCATTGACCAGCCAGGACCGCTTGCCCGCGGACACGGGCGCATCAGGCACGGCAGCCGTGCCGTCGCTCGCGCCGAGAAACACCGCATGCGAACGCTCGATCACCACCGGCTGCCGGTCCTGCTCGTAGCGGTGCTCCCAAGTGACGAATACCATGGGGCCGCGTCGGCCCGACTTGAAGCGCATCTCGGCGATGGCCGAACGCTTGCTCGTTTCTACCCCTATGCGCAAAGGCCGCAGGAACTCGAACTCGGCACCGGCCCACATCACTTGCTCCAGCGGGATCGGGGGCATCAGCGCGCCGGCGCGCGGCGCACCATCCCCGCCGAGCTGATCCGAGGGCGTGTTATTAGGGAAGTACAGCCAGTGCCAGAGTGGTGGCAGGGTATCGCTGGGGTGCAGCGCCGCAGGCAGGCTGAGCGTGGCCGCAAGCGACCTGGCCGGGATCGGGCTGAGCACTTCGACCGCCGTTTCGCTGCGCCCGATCCATGACTGCAGGGCTGAAAGTTCTTGCTCGGTCATGGCTGACCTCCGGTCTGTCCAGCGGCGATTGCAAGCCTGCGCTCCACCTCACGGCTGCTGCCTAACACGGTCGGACACAGGCGCGAGCCACCGTCGACATCTATCTCGGCGCCGTTCACATAAGCTGCCTCCTCGCTACACAGGAAGGCCACGACGGCGGCAATTTCATCGACGGTGCCGGGGCGGCGCGCTGGCGTCATGCTCATTGTGTAATCCATGATGGTGCGCGGCAGCCGGGCCACTGCGGGAGTGGCGATCAGTCCGGGCAGGACGGCATTGCAGGTGATGCCGCTGGCAGCGTATTCCAGGGTCACGTTCCGCGTAAGTCCCAGTAGACCGGACTTGGACGCCGAATAGCCTCCCTGGCGATACAGGCCGCCGCGGGCGGCAGCGGAAGAAATGTTCACGATGCGGCCCCAGCCACGCGCCGCCATTCCGGGCAGCACCGCCCGGATCAAGTTGAATGGTGCGGTGAGATTGACGCCGATCTCGCGCGCCCACTGCTCGTCTTCCACGCGCTCCAGCGGCGCGATGGTGGCAGTCAGGCCTGCGTTATTAATCAGGCAGTCGATCGCACCGAGTCGGGCAGTGGCAGTGGCGAGGGCATCACGCACCTGGACAAAGTCGGACACGTCCACGCGCAGTGCGAGCGTCTGCACGCCGGTACCGGCAAGGGTACCGGCCGTCTCGTCGACGGTATCATTGACATCCAGAAGCACAAGGTGAGCGCCTTCGACTGCCAGCCGCCGTGCGATGGCGCGACCGATCCCGCCGCCGGCACCCGTTACAAGCGCCACTTTTCCGTGGAACCGCATGACTACATCAGGCCGACGGTCATGCCACCGTCGACCACAAGGTTGTTCCCGGTGACATAGGCCCCGGCGTCCGAACACAGGTAGGTCACCGCATAGCCGATTTCCTCTACCTTGCCGAGCCGTCCAAGCGCTGTCTTGTCGAGTATCTTCCTCTGCGTCTGCTCGTCAAAGGCGTCGGCAAGTTTGGTCGGAAACACGCCCGGGAGGATGGTGTTGGCCCGGATGTTGTCACGCCCGTATTCCAGCGCGAACGAACGGCTCATGCCGATCAGCGCGGTCTTCAGCGTCGAATACAGGCTGAGCATGCGGTCAGGGTGGAGCGCCGCCACCGACGCAATGTTGACCATGCTGCCGCCGCCGTGGGTCTTCATCAGCTTGGCGGCTTCGGCCGACATGAACCAGTAGCCGCGCAGCGACACCTCCACCGTCTTGTCGAACAGGCCGACGTCCGTGTCTTCAATCGTGCGCCACGGGCTCAGCACCGCGTTGTTCACCAGGATGTCGAGCCTGCCGTAGTGCTCGCCGATATGGCTGTACATGGCGCTGATATCCTCCATGCGGCCGATGTGGCAAGCCTTGCCTTCCGCTTTCAGACCCTGCTCGCGAAAGCTTGCCGCCACCTGATCGCACTGGTCCTGCTTGCGGCTGCTGATGATGACCTCGGCGCCCTGTTCGGCCAGCACGCGGGCGGTGCCCTCGCCAATGCCCATCGTCGAGCCGGTGACCAGCGCGACCTTTCCGGTCAGGTCAAAGGGATTCTTTTTCTGCATCGTGGACTCCTTGTGATGGTGGGTGCGCGCCCGCTCCTGCGTTGCTCATGCCGACCTGCTCGCGCAGGGCCGGGTCGCAACGGCGCTGCGCGGCCTTCTTGTATGAAAACTGCCGGCAAGCCTGGCCGGGCTGCATCTGCGCGTGCCCGTCGATCATGAAAAAAAGCGGCCCGCCCTTGAGCTGGGCCCGATTCGATGCCGCGCAGTGGGTGCAATAGGTTGGCGCGTCACGGCGGTTGAAGTTGATGTTGTGCGGCGATTCCATCTTTGCCGCCAGCGGTTCGCCGTAATGGAACATGTCACGCCACATTTCACCGCGCAGCAGGCGCCCGCCGCTGCCGCAGGGATCTAGCCGGAAGACGAAGCGGTCGTCTTCCTCATGGATGGTGAAGTCGGCGCAGTGGTAGTTCCAGGTGCGTGCGATTTCGCGCACCAGTTCTTCGTCGCCCATTGCTTCGTAACGGGAAAAGCCCGCGACGAACGCCGGCTCATAAGTCTGGGCCAGGAGCTCATCCAGATAGTCCGGGCCGCCGAGTTCAAGCGCGACGTTGTAAAAGTATTCCAGGCATACGACACCGAAATCGTGCCATGGCTTCCAGTCCTTGCGCTGACCGCGCAACAGTGGTTCGACATCGGTGTTGCCCGCATCCAGCGCTTGTTCGATACGCCGCACCAGCGTCCTGGACAGGTCAGCCAATTCATCCGAGGCGAACAACTGTTCTCTGCCCTGCTTTTGGATGTGCATCCGGCAATGTCCGTCTTCACCCTTTTCGGTGGTCCACACCGGCGCGCCCAGCTCATCGTTTAACGCATGCTGGCATGACTTGCACAGCTGGCAGAATCCGGAAACGCCATCGCTCCAGCCTGCGTACCAGGCGGGATACTTGACGGTAGTGCCCTGCCTCTCCAGCCGGCCGCCGCTACCGCAGGGCGCAAGGTCGACCACCACCTCTTCCGCCGTTTCCGTTGCGTTGAGCCTGGCGCCGCCCTGATGCTTGTAGACCGCGATCAGATCGGTGATCGCGGCTTTCTCTTCGCCTGCCTGAAACTGGCGCACCCAGGTCTGCATCAGACAGGAACCGATGCGGCGCAACGCGTCGCGTGTTTTTTCTTCGCCGAAATCCTGGCGCAACTTGCCGACCTTGCGCGCCAGCGTATGGGCAGAGAGTGCGTCCAGACCCGCCTGTCCCTGCTCCATCTGACCGAGCAACTCCCGCGCCCGCACGATATCGCCCGCCGCCAGCGCCTCAATTGCGTGTTCCTCGAACGGCCGCGCAATGTCGGCCAGGTGTGCATCGGTGAATTGCCTTGCCATCGAAGGTTCCTGCTAAAGATTCAAGGGCGAGCGTCGCGCGACATCAAGCCCGCCCAACACTAGGTTCGTGGAGCTATTGCTCATGTTGGGGAAACTGTGTGGCCATTACTGCGGCTATTTCAGGCAGCCGGTAAAGAACTCGATGAAGAGGTTTCGGTCCTGACCACCTGCTCCGCTACCTTCGCTTTTTCGTTGGTTGCAGCCCGCCTCTCGCGCAGCTTGCCCACGATGCCGGTCGGGAAAAAATAAACTGACAGCACGAACAGCACGCCCAGCCACAGCATCCAGCGATCGGGATGGAATAGGTTTTCCAGAACGGGTATTCCTTCGAGGGATGAGCTGACCTGTTTCATGCCAATCTGCAGGTAGTTTTCCGCCACCACGAACAGCGTAGCGCCGACTACCGCGCCGTACAGCGTGCCCATTCCCCCGATGACGCTCATGAGCAGGATGTTCATCATGATGGCGAAGCTCACTGTGGTTTGCGGGCCGACGTGATGCAACCACAACGCCATCAGGGCACCGGAGCAGGTCGCGATGGCAGCGGCAATGCAGTTGGCAAGCGTGCGATAGAACATCACCCGATAGCCGATCGCCTCCGCCCGGAACTGATTCTCGCGCAGCGCCTGAATCACGCGTCCGAACGGTGAATTCACGATGCGCAGCATGACCAGAAACAAGGCGATCACGGTCAACAGGATCAGATAGTAGGTAATCAGCCTGCCATTGATCACCGCGCCCAACACTTCTTCTTCCACCAGGCGGAACCCCGGGCTCAGCACTTCCGGTACTTCGAAGCCATGTCCGTCCTCCCCCCCCGTAATGCCAGAGAGCTTGATCACCATGACCGAAAAGGCGCTGGCCACGGCAAGCGTGATCATGGTGTAGTAAATGGCTTGCACTCGCAGGGCGAAGGCGCCGATGGCCAGCGCCAGGATGACTGACACTGCCAGCCCGGCGACCAACCCAATCAACACCGCGCCCCAGCCCGAGCCGAGCGCATTGAGCGAGATGGCGATGCCGTACGCGCCGATCGCATAGAACATGCCATGCGCGAAAGACACGATGCCGGTGTAGCCGAGCACCAGGTCGTAGGACGCCACCAGCAGGATGAAAATGCAGATCGTGGCGGCCGTGTTGAGTGGACGCACACCGTTGACCACGAACGGCAGCACCGTCAGTCCGACCACAATGGCAACCAAGATCACCGAAAGGATGCGGCTGCGGGGGAAGTCCCCGGAAAGCAGGTTGTTGAGCATGGCTTGTCCTATCGCTTGGCAACGGGATAGAGTCCCCGCGGGCGCCACATGATGATGGCGACCATCAGGAGGATGTCGGTGAGGGGCGCCCAGGTAGGTGCCAGAAAGCCGACGTAGTTGGTTACCAAGGCCAGCGCGAGCGCACCGATGAAACAGCCTCCGACCGATCCCATGCCGCCAATGACGATGACGATCAGGACACGCACCAGCACCTCCGATCCCATCGCTGAGGTGACCGTAATCTGGTAAAGGCCCCACATCAGGCCGCCCATGCCGGCCAGTGCGGAGCCGACCATGAACACGCCGACGAACAGATGGCGCACGCGATAACCAAGTGCTTCTACCATTTCCCGGTTTTCCACCCCGGCGCGAATAAGCAGCCCGGCCTTGGTGCGGTTCAGTACTGCATACATCGCCGCGAATACCAGCAGACCTAGCACGACGATGATGAGACGGAACTTCTCTATGGCGACGCCCCCCACTACGTAAGTGCCGACAAATGCCTTGAGTTGCGGCATGGTCACGTTCTGCGGTCCCCACAGCACCAGGATCATCTGCTCGGCCACGATCATGCCGCCCATGGTGATCAGGATCTGTTTCAGGTGCAGGCCGTAGACCGGCCGGATGACGATTCTTTCGAACACCAGTCCCAGCACGCCGGTAACGAGCATGGCGACCACCAGCGCCGCCAGCAGGACGCCGAGGTTGAGCAGGACAGAGTCAGCCTGCAGCCATGCGCGCATCGGAAACAGCACCAGCGTGCCGACGAAGGCACCGATCGAAACAAAGGCTCCGTGGCCCAGATTAAGCACATCCATCAGGCCAAATACCAGGGTCATGCCGCTGGCCATCAGAAAAATCATCATGCCCATGGCCAGGCCGGCAACCGTCAGAGTGACCCATGACGGGAAACTGCCGATTACCGGCAGCGCGACGGCCATGGCGCCAAGCAGCAGCCAGATCGGCCACAGATCGACGCGTACCCGCGGCAGCTCGGCGGCGGAGATGGCGGAAATTGATTCGGAAGTAGCGCTCACCACGATTCTCCTTCAGTGTTCGGTCAGGCTGAGCCCGAGCAGGCGTTCCTGCAGATCCGGGTCTGCGGCAAGCGCGGCCATGCTACCGGCATGAACGACGTGGCCGTCATCCATCACCGCCACCGTATCGCCGAGGTTGCGCACGAAATTGAAATTTTGTTCCACCAGCAGAATGGTGGTGTCCGTGGCCTTGAGCTGCTGCAGCGCCTCCATCAGATGCTGCACGATGGCCGGCGCCAGTCCCTTGGTCGGCTCATCGATAAGTAACAGCTTGCGTGGTTCAATCATGGCGCGGGCAATCGCGACCATCTGCTTCTGCCCGCCCGAGAGATTTCCCGCGGGACTCTCCCAAAACCGTTTGAGGGCGGGGAAGATGCCGAAGATCCAGTCCAGCCGACCCTCATCCATCCTGCCCGCGCGTGCCGCCAGGTACAAGTTCTCGCGTACGGTGAGATCCGAAAAGATGGCCATGTTTTCGGGAACATAGGCGATGCCACTTCTTGCGATGTCTGGCGTAGCCGCCTGTGTGATGTCCCTTCCATCGAAACGCACGGTGCCGCGGCTGGCCTTCCACATGCCGACGATGGTGCGTAAGGTGCTGGTCTTGCCAGCGCCATTGCGTCCCAGCAGGACGGTCATCCCGGTGCGCGGCACGACCAGATCGACTCCCTGGAGAATATGGTACTGACCGACATGCATGTGCACGCCGGACATCTGCAGAAGAATTTCATTGGAGGTTTCAGGCATGGGCGGCCACCTTGGTTCCGAGATAGGCTTCTTTGACGATGGCAGAAGCCATCACTTCGCCCGGCCGTCCGTCCGCCACCAGGCAGCCGTTATGCAGCACCACGATGCGGTCGGCCAGAGAGCGGATGACGTCAAGCTTGTGTTCGACCAGTAAAATTGTCTTCCCCTTCTGTTCCCTGATCTTCTGGATCAGGCCGAGAATGACCGGCACTTCATCAACGCTCATGCCGGCAGTCGGTTCGTCGAACATGAACACGTCGGATTCAAGCGCCAGCAGAATGCCCACCTCAAGCTTGCGCTGGTCGCCGTGCGAGAGCGACGAGGCCAACGCATGCCGCTTCTCGTACAGTCGTACCTCGTTCAGGCAATGGTCGCCCCGTTCGATCAGCTCGGTGTGGCGCGACCACATGGTTCCGAGGCTGACTCCCTTGCCGTACCGGCTTTGTACCGCCAGCCGGACATTTTCCAGCACGGACAGCCCTGGAAACAGATTGGTCAGCTGGAAGCCGCGTCCCATCCCGCGCTGCGTGCGGTTCGACGGCGGCAGGCGCGTGACGTCCTCGCCCTTTAGAAGGACCGTGCCTGATGAAGGGCGCAACTGGCCGGAAATCAAATTGAAGTAGGTTGTCTTGCCAGCGCCGTTCGGCCCGACGATCGCGGTCAGTGTGCCGGCATGGAAGGCGGCGCTGACTTCGCTGACGGCGACGTGGCCGCCGAAACGGATGGTCAGCCCGCTTGTGACCAGCGTTGGCTGCGGCGCGTTAGGCTCGTCAGGGAGAGTACTCTGGTTCATGTTCACTTGGGATCTAGGTGCGGTGGGGGGGCCGCCGCACGCCATTGGCATGCGGCGCAGCAAGAATCAGCTGCCGTTGCGCTTGTGAATCGGCACCGGCATTTCCGTCACCGGGATTTCACGGACAAGTTCAAGCAAGTCCCATTCGTTCTGCGCGGTCTTCTTTGTGCGGAAGTGATACTGCACCTGCATGCCCTGATGGTCTTCCTTGCGGAAGGTGATCGGCCCTTTCGGTGTTTCGAAGGTCATGCCTTCCATTGCCGCGATCAGCTTGTTGGTGTCAGTCGAACCTGCCTTGCGGATGCCTTCGATTGCGGCGGAAATGGCTGCAAAGCCGCCGGCGGTGAAAAGATCTGGCGGAACCTTGTAACGCTTCTGGTGCTCGGCGACCAGCCAGTCGTTCATCTTGTTTTTGGGGAAGGCGTAGTAGTAGAACGTTCCTCCTTCGACATCCAGGCCCGGCCAGTTCTTCATGTAATCGAGACTGGCACCACCGACCGAACCAATCTGTATCCCGTAACGCTCAGGACCCATGTCAGCGATCTTTTTGATCGGATTCGGCGCGCCCCAGACGATGTACAGTTTCTTCGGTCCCTGCTTGTCCTTGAGCGCGTCGACAATGCGCTGGAAGGACGCGGTGAAGTCGCTGGTGGACAAGGGAATGTATTCCTCGTGCACTACCTTTGCATCGCTCTTGATCGCTGTCAGCGCGTCCTTGAAGGACTTGACGCCGTCACGGCCATACACGTAATCGGGAGCAAGAAACGCGATGTTGGCGCCCTTGCCGGCGGTGACAGCGGTGGCAAGCGCATCCTGAAAGGAATTGCGGCTGGCGCGGAACACGTAGCGATTGGACTTTTCGCCAGTGATGGAGTCGGCGATCGCCGGCTCGGCGATGAAGACCTTGCGGTATTCGGCCGCTACCGGCATCATCGCCAGCGCACCGCCTGACCAGCTGGTACCGATGGCGATGTCGGCCTTGTCGTCGCCATAGGCTTCTGCCAGCAATGCCTTGGAAAGTTCCGGCTTGAACTGGTCATCCTTGACGATCAGTTCGACCTTGCGGCCGTTGACCATCATGGTGTTATTGGTCAGGTATTCCAGTCCCAGGCGCACGCCCCGCTCGGTGTCGCGGGCGAAACTTTCGGAAGGCCCGGTCTTGCTGGCGATGAGCGCGATCCGGATTGGCGCGCTGCTCTGCGCTTGCGCCACCCAGGCTGCAGACATGGCCGCGACAGCGCCGATGGTTACTACAATTGATCTAAACATCCTTGTCTCCTTGTCGATAAATTGCGGCCGCCGGCGGCGAGCCGAGTAGGGCACCGCTGCACTGTTATTCCGGCACTGCTTGCCTGAACTGCTCGCGCAGCCGGTATTTCAAGACTTTCCCGGTTGGATTGCGGGGCAAGGCTGGCACCAGCCGAAGCTGGCGCGGAACTTTGTAGCGCGCCAGCTTGCTGGCGGCGAATGCCTGCAGTTGTTCGAGGCTCAGTTCGGCGCCGGGCTTAAGAGCGGCCACCGCGACCACGGTCTCGCCCCACTTTTCGTCCGGTTCTCCGATCACGGCAACCTCGGCAATAGCTGGATGCTCGTACAACACGCTCTCGACTTCGGCGGGATACACGTTCTCGCCCCCGGAAATCACCATGTCCTTGACCCGATCGCAGATGGTGTAGAAGCCGTCCTCGTCCATGTAGCCGATGTCGCCGGTGCGGAACCAGCCGTCGTCGTCGATCGCGTCACGGGTGGCGTCGGGGCGATTCCAGTAGCCGAGCGTCACGTTCATGCCGCGCACGCATACCTCTCCCCTGACATGCGGTTTGGTGATGGGCTTGCCTTCGGTGTCGATCAGGCGCATGCGGGTGAGAATCGGCGGCTTGCCGACCGATCCCATCTTTTCCCAACACCATTCCGGTGTGAGGAAGCTGGCCATGGCGGCGGTCTCGGTCAGGCCATAGCCCTGATTGACCGCAATGCCGCGCTCATTGAACAGTCGCAGCAGCGCTTCTGGGCAGGGCGCACCGCCGACCATGACAGACCGCACGGAAGACATGTCGGCCTGTTCGAAGTCCGGATGCTGGCTGATGAACAGCAGCATGGCCGGCACCGCGAACATCAGGTTGACCTTGTATCGGGCCACGTCGGCGATCACCCTTGCCGGATCGAAGGTCGGGTGCAGTACCACATGGACGCCCTTGAGCAGGCAGCTTAGGGTCAGGACGTTGAGGCCCCCAACGTGGAATAGCGGCGCATAAGTGAGCAGCACGTCGCTGCTCATGATATCCAGGGCGACCAGTTCGTTGACGTTGTTCCACCAGATATTCCCGCAGGTCATCATCGACCCTTTCGGGCGACCGGTCGTGCCGGAGGTGTACATCAAGACCGCAATGTCGTCGTCAGTAAGCTCCGCCGCCTCGCGCAACGGGTCTATGTTTTCCATGGCGCGCCTGACGTCTGGCCAGGCTGCGGCCTCGATGCCGAAGCCATAGAAGCACGTGCACCCGAGTGCCGCGCGCACCGGTTCGATGACGGGCTGGTGGTCGGGACCGACGATGAGCGTATGCACGCCGGCGTCATTGATAATGAATTCGAGTTCGGCGCCTGTGAGCCTGAAGTTGAGCGGCACGAAGATCGCACCGAGCCTGGATGCCGCAAACAGGCTTACCAGGAACAGCGGATGATTGAATGCGAGGAAACCCACCCGGTCGCCGCGACCGATGCCACCCTGCCGCAGGACCGCAGCCAGCCGGTCGATCTCGCCGACGAATTCGCCATAGGTCCATGTCCGTTCCTGGAAGGTCAGCGCCTTGCGCTGCGGGGCGCGGTCTGCCCTCTCGGTGATCCATTGGCCAAGCGCTATTGCAGGTCTCACTTGCATTCTTGTCTCCAGTGGGATGCAGCATTGCGGCTTATGGTGCCGCTTATGTGTTGCTGTCTTGAAGGCAGGTTACCGACGCTTGCGCATAACTGTCTTGCGTAAACGTGCTAAACATCGCGTGGTTTATCTTGCATCGGGTGCTCGCGGTTTCATGCCGTTCGGTATGCATTATTCGACAGCCGAAAAAAGGCCCGCATGCGCGACGAGCGAGCGGGCCAAGAGACAAACGTTGTGACAGCACCGGGGCGATGCGTAGGACTTGGATGGATGACTTGGATACAAGCCCTGTGCGGTGATCCGGGTCAGCCGACCTGCCGCTCGATACCCTTCCAGTAAGGCTCGCGCAGGATGCGCTTGAGCAGTTTCCCCGAGGGATTGCGGGGCAGCGAGGAGACGATGTCGACCGACTTCGGGCATTTGTAATGCGCAAGGCGCTCGCGGGTGAAGTTGATGATTTCGCGGGCGTCAGCGCTCAGCCCTGGCTTGAGGACCACGCATGCCTTGACGGCCTCGCCCCATTTTTCGTCGGGCACGCCGATCACCGCGCACTCCGCCACCGCCGGATGATACGACAGCGCGTTCTCCACTTCGGCGGGATAGATGTTTTCCCCGCCGGAAATGATCATGTCCTTGATGCGGTCGTGGATGTACAGGTAACCGTCGCGCAGATAGCCGGCGTCCCCTGTGCGCATCCATCCGCCACGCTCGTCACGCCCCTGCGGGAAGACGTCATCCGTTGCCTTGCGATTACGCCAGTAACCCTTCATGTTGTGCAAGGCGCGCACCCAGATCTCTCCGACTTCGCCGTCCCTGGCGTCTTCGAGCGTGCCGGGGTCGACGATGCGCAGATCGACGCTGCGGATCGGCTTGCCCGCCGAGCGCAGCAGATGCGCGCGCGGGCCACCCGGATCGTGGTCCCCGGGTGACAACGCGGTCAGCGTGCCGGCCGCCTCAGTCATGCCGTATATCTGAAGCAAGCCACAGCGGAAAACGCGCTGCGCGTCGATCAACAGCTTCTCCCCGGCCGGCGAGCCGCCGTACGCGATAAGCTTGAGTGAGGAAAAATCCGCCTGCTCGACACCGGGTACCTGCAACATGAAAAGCACCATGGCCGGTACCAGGAACGTATGGCTGACCCTGTGCTCGCTGATGGCAGCGATGACACGGGCTGGATCGAAATCAGGCAGCAGCACGTTACGCCCGCCCTCGATCAGCGGCATGAAAGCGCTGTTGATCCCGGCGATATGGAAGATCGGCAAGGCATTGAAAAAGACCGAACGCTCGCCATCGAACCCGGTATTTTCTGCATACAGCTCATTCATCAGGATCAGGTTTGCATGGGTCAGCTCGATGCCTTTGGGCAGCCCCGTCGTGCCCGACGAAAACAGTTGCAGGGCGGTGTCTTCCGGACGCCCGTCAGCCCCGGTGTCCTCGGGACTGAATTCGGCGCGCCAGTCGGCAAAGACAGGCAGCTTGGAGCCGGAATCGGTGGCGACAGTCAGGCGCAGCGCGGGTACCGAGATGCGCGCAACGGCGTCCTGGAAAACCTGATCCACCATTAAAAACTTCGCTTCGCCGTTGTTCAGTACATATTCGATCTCTGGTGGTGCCAGGCGCCAGTTGACCGGCATGCCGACCGCGCCGATCTTGCAGGCGGCCATCAGCAGCACCACGGCTTCCTCGGTCTGCCTGGTCAGGCAGGCCACGCGGTCACCGGGGCCGATGCCGAGACTGGCGAGCCCCTGTGCCACCCGGTTGGATTCGGCATGAATGTCGGCAAACGTCCAGATACGTTCCGGTGTAATGAAGGCGGTGGCGTCGGGGCGTTCCCTGTACTGGCGGCGCACTGCTTCTGTGAGCGTCGTATCGCGCATATTGTCTCCTCGTCTCTTTATAACCAGTCATCCTGCGTCTGCGTGCAGGTGGTATTAACCGGATCAGGCGTCAAGCCATGCCGCTTGGCCACCTGTTCACCTGTCAGGCAACCTCGAACAGCCCGGCCGCGCCCATGCCCCCGCCGACGCACATGGAGACCACCACATAGCGCACGCCGCGGCGCCGGCCTTCGATCAGCGCGTGCCCTACGAGGCGAGCGCCGGTCATGCCGTAGGGGTGGCCGATCGAGATGCTGCCGCCGTTGACGTTGTATTTGTCAGGGTCGATGTCGAGCTTGTCCCTGCAGTACAGCACCTGGCAGGCGAAGGCTTCGTTCAGCTCCCACAGGCCGATATCCTTGACCGACAGGCCATGCTGCCTGAGCAACTTTGGAATCGCGTACACCGGACCGATGCCCATTTCCTCGGGTCCGCAGCCAGCCACCGCCATGCCGCGATAGATGCCCAGCGGCGCAAGTCCACGCTGCTCGGCGAGCTTGCGGTCCATCAGCACGCAGGCAGAGGCGCCGTCCGACAACTGGCTGGCGTTGCCCGCCGTGACCACGCCGCCTTCGATTACCGGCTTGAGCCCGGCCAGGCTTTCCAATGTGGTCTCTGGACGATTGCCTTCGTCGCGCGCGAGCGTGACGTCCTTGTAGCTGACCGCCTTGGTTTCCTTGTCGACCACTGCCATCGTGGCGCCTATGGGCACGATTTCGTCATCGAACCGCCCACTTTGCTGCGCATGCGCCGTGCGCCGCTGCGACTCAGCCGAATAGCTGTCCTGCGCCTCGCGCGAAATCCCGTATTTCTTTGACACGAATTCCGCTGTCTGCAGCATTGGCATGTAGGCATGGCGCGCCGCAGCCACCACGTTGGGATCGATTTCCTCCGCCGTCCATGCCATGTAGCGGTTCTGCACCGCCGAAATATTGTCTTGGCCACCGGCGACCGTGATCTTCATTCCGTCCACCATAATCTGCTTGGCGGCGGTGGCGATGGCCATCAGGCCCGACGAACACTGGCGGTCCAGCGTCTGTCCGGAAACGGTGTCGGGAAGACCGGCGGCCAGCGCAGCGGTACGGCCGAGATTGCCGCCTGCGGTTCCTGCGGTCAGGACCGCGCCGATCACTACGTCGTCGATTTCGCCACCTTCCACGCCGGCCCGCGCGACGGCATGCCGGATCGCATGACCCATCAGTGTGGGGGATTTGATGTTGTTGAGCGAACCGCGGAAGGCACGACCGATAGGCGTGCGTGCGGTGGAAACGATGACAGCTTCATTCATGTCGAGCTCCGGTTAAGGTGAGTTTATTTGAACGGCCAGTCGGCGAAGCTGCGCCCGCCGGTGATCATCTCGGTCAGCAGGCCGGCGCGCGACCAGTAGTCATGTCGGTCGTCCCGTTCTGCACCGTAGTGGTCGAGCCGGGCAGCGATCTTTTGCAGGCCGATTGCGTCGGCCATGTGCATCGGCCCGCCACGGAAATCCGGGAAGCCGTAGCCGTTGACCCAAACCAGGTCGATGTCGCCCGGCCGGTATGCAATTCCCTCTTCCAGGATCTTTACGCCCTCGTTGATCAGCGGGTACACGCAGCGCTCGATGATTTCCTCGTCACTGATGTCGCTGCTGTTGCGACGGGCGATGCCATGCTGCTCGGCCAGCGCGACGCAGATGCGTTCGACTTCCGGATCGGGCACCGGGGTACGGCCATCATAGCGGTAATAACCGGCTCCGGTTTTCTGGCCGAAGCGGCCCACTTCCATCATCTTCTGCACCACTGCGCGATACGATGGGTCGTCGGGGAGTCCGCCGGCCTTGCCGCGTTCGATGACGACCTTGGCAGCCACGTCCAGCCCCGCAAGATCGAGCATGCGGCACGGCCCCATGGGCAGGCCGAGCGACTGTATCGCGGCGTCGATCTGTGCCGGCGTCGCGCCTTCCATCATCAGGAACTCGGACTCGCGCAGATACGGCTCCAGCATGCGGTTGCCGATGAAGCCGTAGCAAACGCCGGAGACGACCGGCACCTTGCCTATCGTGCGCGCCAGTTTGACGACGGTACCAAGCACGTCCGGAGCCGTCGCGTCGCCGCGGACGATTTCCAGCAGGCGCATCACATTGGCGGGGCTAAAGAAATGCGTACCCAGGAAATCCGCTGGCCGGCCGCTGGCTTGCGCCAGGATGTTCACGTCCAAGGTAGAGGTGTTGCTGGCGATGATCGCGCCCGGCTTGCACACGTCGCCCAGCTGCTTTGCGACCTGCTTCTTGATGTCCATGTTTTCGAATACGGCCTCGATCACCAGGTCGCAGTCGGCCAGATCCTCGATGTTTAGCGAGCCGGTCAGCAAGGCCATGCGCTTTGCCGGGTCGTCAGGACGCAGCTTGCCCTTGGCGGCGCTTGCCTCATAGTTTTTCCGCACGATACCAAGGCCGCGTTCCAATGCTTCACTGTTGGTCTCGACGATGGTGACCGGGATGCCGGCATTGGCGAAGTTCATCGCAATGCCGCCACCCATTGTGCCGGCGCCGAGCACGCCGACCTTGCGCATCGGGCGCACCGTGAAATCGGTGGGAACGCCGGGGATCTTACCGGCGGCGCGTTCAGCAAAAAACAGATGGCGCATCGCCACCGACTGTGGCGACACCCTACATTCCTCGAACAATGTCGCTTCGACTGCCTCGCCCTCTTCGAAAGGCAAGGTCGCGGCGGCCTCGACGCAGCGCACGATGCGCTGTGGTGCCGGATAGGCGGCCTTTTTCGTTTTTGCTTCCGTCAGTGCCTTGTCGAAGAAGTCCGGCTCGATGCCTTCCATGGCAGGCGTGCGGTCGCGCGTCCTGCGCGTACCCTTGCCTGCAGCGAGCAGTTCCTGTGCATACGCGAGGGCGCGTTCCAGCAAGCGGTCGTTCCCGGCCGGCTCCACCAACGCGTCGACCAATCCGGATTCAAGCGCCTTGGCGGCGTCGATCGGCTTGCCGCTCAGAATCATGTCCAGCGCGAGGCGCACGCCGACCAGACGCGGCAGGCGCTGGGTGCCAAGCGAGCCGGGCAAAATGCCCAGCAGAACTTCGGGCAGACCCAAGCGGGTGCCTTCTGCGGCGATCCGGTAGTGACAGGCCATTGCCAGTTCAAGACCGCCACCCAGCACGGTGCCGTGCAAAGCCGCGATCACCGGCCGGTCGAGGCTTTCGATGCGGGCCAGGGTACTGTTGTAGGTCTTTGCCTCGAAACCCGGTTTTGAAAATTCCGCGATGTCGCCGCCTGCAACGAAGGTCCGGCCCTCCGCATGTACGACAAGCGCCTGCAGCGTGCGGTCGGCCTCGAACTGATCGACCGCATTCTTGATGCCTTGCACCACCCCGGGGGACAGGGCATTGACAGGTGGATTATGAATACGCAGCACGCCGATGGTGCCGTGGACTTGCAGGGTGGCCAGATCGCTCATGTCATTCCGGTGTTCTGATGAAAGCCTTAAGCTATCAGGGTCGGTATTGACAGGCTTGCGTTAAGTGGCTGAAAGACGGGAAGACTGGTTGAGGCAGGGCCGCGTAGCCCTGGCGACCCGTCATGCATTGGAGAACAGCCGGCGGAAAGCTGGTATGCCGCCGGCGACGCTTTCAGGCTGACGCTGATACGTGGCGGCAACCAATCGGGTACGTGTGTCAGGTTGGAGTGAACGGCCGCGGCCGCGGCCGCGACAGCAGGCTCAGACGCCGCGCCAGAGCGGCGCGCGCTTCTCGGCAAACGCCCTCGCGCCTTCCTGGGCATCCTCCGATTTCACCACCGGATCGACGATTGCCGCCTGCCGGGTGAACAACGACTCGGTCGGCCAGGATCCCGACTCGGCGATGATGCGCTTGCTGGCCATTACCGCCAGCGGAGCGTTTTCCGAGATCGCGGCCGCCAACTTCAGCGCGGCGGCGAGCGTTTCCCCAGGCGGTGCAATGCGATTGACGAGACCAAGCGAAGCCGCACGTGGCGCATCGATCGTGTCGCCGGTCAGCGCCAGTTCCATCGCGAGGTGGTAGGGAAGGCGACGTGGCAAGCGCAGCAGGCCGCCCGCCGCCGCCACCAGCCCGCGCCGCACTTCAGGCAAGGCGAAGCGTGCGTTCTCGGCGGCGACAATCAGATCACAGGATAGCGCGATCTCGAACCCGCCCGCGACCGCATAGCCTTCGACCGCGGCGATCAGCGGCTTGGCCGGCGGGCGCTCGACGATGCCGGCGAAGCCTGCGCCGGGTACCGAAGGCCGCTCGCCTCGGGTGAAGGCTTTCAGGTCCATGCCGGCGCAGAAACAGCCACCCGCGCCGGTCAGCACCGCGATGCGGAGATTAGGGTCGGCGTCGTAGTGGGCGAGCGCCTGCGCCAGTGCCTCCGCCAGCGCCTGGTTGACGGCGTTGCGTGCCTCGGGGCGGTTCAGGGTCAGGATCAGTACCGCACCTTCGGTGCGCGTCAGGATTTCGTCGGCCATTGCGGACTCTCGTCGAAGAAAGAAGAAAACGGGCGTCGCTGCCCGGCGGCATTTACATCCAGGTCAATGTCTGCCCGCCATCCACCGGAATGGCGGCGCCGGTGATGTAGCGTCCCGCATCGCTGGCCAGAAGCAGTGAGACGCCATCCAGGTCGTCCGGACGACCGAAGCGCCGCATCGGCGTGCGCTTGACCAGCGCCTGCTCGAAATCCTTGAGTGACTCTTGCATGTCGGTTTCGATATTACCGGGACAGATAGCATTGACGCGTATGCCCTTGCCCGCCAGTTCCAGGGCCATGACGTGAGTGAGGTGGATCAGGCCGGCCTTTGACGCGCAGTAGCTCGACAGGGTACCGCCGGCCCGCATTCCGGCGGTGGAAGCGATATTGATGATATTGCCACTGCGGCGCGCGGCCATGCGGCGTGCCGCTTCCTGGGCGACCAGCATCGCACCCTTCAGGTTGGTGTCGAACACGCGCACTATCTCGGCTTCGTCCTGCTCGATGAAGGGCTTGGTGTAGATGACACCCGAATTGTTGTACAGGATGTCCAGCGGCGCACCCGCCGCCTGCTCGGCGGCGTCGAACGCGGGCGCGATGGTGTCGCTGCGCGTAACGTCCAGGTAGACGCCGCTGGCCGCAAAACCCTCGGTGCGCAGCGCCGACGCCGCCTCGTCGACGCGCTCCTTGCGGCGTGCGGCCAGCACCACGTGGGCGCCGGCGCGGGCATACACGCCAGCCACATGCCGCCCGATGCCGCTTGACGCACCGGTTACCAGAACCGTCTTGCCGCGCAGGCTGAACAGGGTATCGCTCATTGCTTGTTGTCCTTATCGTTGTCGTGGGTCGTGACCAGCGCGGTCAGGATATTGCCGAACTCCTCGGTGCTGTAGCGGCCGTTGGGCCTGAACCAGGTCATCGCGCCGCGTACTGCACCGTGCAGGATCAGCACTGCGGCCTCCGGTTCGCAGCGCAGCAGTCCGGCTGCATGACAGGCCTCGGCCGCACGCTTCCAGCTACGGTTGTAGCGCTTTTGCATCCGTGTCAGCTCCGGCTTGGCCGCTTCCGGCACATCCCGCCATTCGAAAAACAGCACGGCATGGTAATCCTTGCGTGCTCCGGCCACGATCGCTTCCAGCTCCAATCGCACCAGCTCACGCAGTTGCTGCACCGGTGCAGGCGCGTCTTCCAGGATCTTTTCCGCGCGCACACAGATGGTGAACGCCGCCTCCCGCATGATTTCCAGGAGTATTTCTTCCTTGGACTGGAAATGATGGAACAGGCTGCCCGACAGGATGCCGACCTCGCCGGCGATATCGCGCACCGTCGTTGCCTTAAAGCCCCGCTGGCGGAACATGGAGGCTGCGGAGTTGAGTATGCGTTCGCGCGGCACGGCCGGATCGACCGCCCGGCGCTGGGTCCGGACATTGCGCCTCGCCTTGCGGGCCTCGTCGGTGTCGATTTTCAGGTCCATCAGTGTGCCGTTGAAACGAAGCTGCCGTCGTTGATCACGGCGAGGCTGCGAGAACCGGCGATGATGTCACGGGGTGTCAGGCCCCAGTAGCGGCGCACGGTATGGCTAAAGTGCGACGAATCAGGAAAGCCGGTTTCCAGCGCGATATCGGTCAGGTTCAGGTTGGTGTTGACGTAGGACATGAAATTGCGAGCCCGCTTCCAGGCGCGGAAGCGCCTGAAGGTGGTGCCGACCTCATCCTTGAACAAATGCAGGAAGCGTGAAAACGAAAGGTCGATCTGTTCCGCGTATTCCTCTGCGCCGATGCTGTCGGACGGATTGCGCTTGATGCGGTTGACCACCGTAGCCATGCGGCACTCGAGCTGGCGTGCTGGCAGGGTTTCACCAAGCATGAATTCATCGAGTCGGGAGCGAATCGTGTTGACGTGGACAGTGCCGTCGATGAGCGACAGGAAACTTTCGCGCAGACGCGGCAACGGTGCCGCCGCCCCGCCCCCATTTTCCACGGACAGCCACTCCGGCAGCCGTGTCATGTCTATGCTCTCCGGTTCGATCATGTAGACACCGATCCGGCGATCGACGGTTGCGATCTGGTGCGGGGTATCGGGCGGCACCACGCACATTTCCATACTCTGCCAGCCACTGTTGCCGATCATGACGTGCAGCGGAGAACCGAGCGATGTGTAGATGGTCAGCGCGCCGAATTCCCTGGTCTGCGGACGTCCGAGCAGGCCGGCGTAACAGATGCGATCCGGGGTGATGAGCATCAGCTTGCCGCTGCCTGCAGTTGCAATGCCGTCGCCTGTTTGGGGAGATTTCTCGCTGCAGAATACGGGGTCAATCGTCATCGCCAGTCTCCTTGTCTTGGACCACGACGCTGGTGCGCCGGGCACACGATTTTTTCCAGGCGTCTATTGCCCGGTCTGTTTTTTCAGCATGCCATGCCCAACTTAACAAAGCAACTGCTTGGTTTGATGTCGGGTTTGAGAAATGTCAAAGATCCTGCCCGTACGTTCATCAAAGCGCCGCTACTGAAGGGACAGCAGAAATCGCAGTTCACAAAGCATGAGCGGACGGAAAGGCCTAGACGTACCAAACAAGTGCTTGGTTATGATCCGCCGTCCGGTTTGTGCCTGTGCCGGTTACCGCGATAGCATGTTTTCACAAGTTCGTTTCTGCGGGCCATGTTAGATTGGCCTGGAATAAATCCCGCCGGAATGAACGCGGCACGGGAAGTCCGCTGCGACTGCCCAATAAGGAGACCTGATGGAGACTACAACGCCGGCCGGCGTGCTCGTCCGACGCGCCGCCAACCCGTGCCTTCCCGAATTCTTCGCGCAGCAGGTTGCACGCCATCCGGAGCGCGATGCGCTCAAGGACGGCAGCCGTACCTTCACTTACGCCGAACTCGACCAGCGCACCAACCGCCTGGTCAATGCGCTTGCCAAGCGCGGTGTCCGCCACGGCGACCGAATCGCCATCCTGGCCGAGAACCGCCCGGAATACATCGAACTCGAAATTGCCGCCGCCAAGATGGGCGCCATCCTCGCCTGCCAGAACTGGCGGCAGGCCGACAGCGAACTGGAACATTGCATCAGGCTCGTGTCCCCGCGCCTCGTGATCGCCTCGACACGACATGCTCCGGCCCTTGAGCGCATCTCGCACGGCATCGATACGGTGATTCTGTTCGAGGATGGTTATGAGGCCATGCTCGAACAGGCATCCCCGGAGGCGCGTGCGCCGGACCAGCCGCTCGACCCGGAAGACGGCATGATCATCCTCTACACGAGCGGCACGACGGGCCTGCCGAAAGGCGCCCTGATCAGCCAGCGGGCAATGATCGCCCGCATGACCGTTGCGCGGCTCGACGGCCTATTGCAACCCGCTGATACCTTCATTGCCTGGGCTCCGCTGTTTCACATGGTGTCGACAGACCAGGCGCTGGCCACGTTGATGACCGGCGGCACGGTGATCGTGATGGACGGCCTGAATGTGCCGGCGCTCGTATCCTGCCTCGCGCAGGAAAAAATCGGCCATCTCACCCTGATCCCCGGGATGATCGACCTTGTGATCGACGAGCTGCAGCGCAGCGGCATCAAGGCGCAGGGCGTGCGCACGCTGGGCTGCATGGCCGACCTCGTTCCGCGTGAACAGATCGCCCGCATTACCACGCTGCTGCAGGCCCCTTTCCTGAATTCCTTCGGCGCCACCGAAACCGGAGCACCCCCTGCCAGCCGTGCAATGATTCCGGTTGGCGTCATGCCAGCGACGCTGCCAAAGGAGCAGAGTTCGCATTGCATCGTCCGGCTGGTCGATGCCGACGGCAAGGAAGTGCCGGACGGGATGCCTGGGGAGATGGCAGTACGCGGCCCCACCCTGTTCAGCGGCTATTGGGGTTCACCGAAGGAAACCGAGGAAGATTTCCGGGACGGCTGGTTTCATATGGGCGATGTCTTCATCCGCAATCCGAATGGCAAGCTCGATTATGTTGACCGCCGGAAGTACCTGATCAAGTCCGGCGGCGAAAACATCTATCCGGCGGAAATCGAGCGCGTTCTGCTGTCCCAGCCCGGCATCGCCGATGCGGTCGTCGTACGTAGAACCGATCCGAAGTGGGGCGAAGTGCCCGTCGCTTTTGTCGTCAAGTCCGACCCCGCGCTGCAAGCCGCCGAAGTCATTGACGCCTGCCGTGGCAGGATCGCAAGCTACAAGCTACCGAAAGACATTCTGTTTGTGCGCGACGATGAACTACCGCGCAGCACCACCGGAAAGATCAAGCGCCACGAACTCGAACAAGCCTTGGCCGAGCGGCTTGCCGGCCAGGCCAACTCCCCCCTTTCTTCCATTGAAGGATAAACCCATGTCCATCCTTGCCCGCAACCTCCGCGTCGTGCTCTGCGCGACTGCCCTCTCAGGCGCTTCGCTCGCCCTTGCCGACACTGTCAAGATCGCCTACATCGATCCCCTTTCCGGCAGCTTTGCCACGACCGGGCAGAACGTGCTCAAGAGCTGGCAGATGGTGGCCGAGATCGCCAACCGTGACAAATGGGCGGGCGATCACACCTTCGAGGTGGTCGGGTTCGACAACAAGGCGAGCCCGCAGGAAACGCTGGTGATGCTCAAGACCGCAATTGATCAGGGGTATCGCTATGTGGCACAAGGATTCGGGTCGGGCGCGGGACTGGCGCTGATCGATGCGATCAACAAGCACAACGAGCGCAACCCAGGCAAGGAAGTGATCTATCTGAACACCTCGGCCGGTGATCCGGACATGACCAACAGCAAATGCAGTTTCTGGCATTTCCGTCTTGATGCCCACTCCGATATGCGCATGGAAGCGCTCAGCTCCTTCATTGCTGAGGACAAGAGCATCAAGAAGGTCTATGTGATTAATCCCAACTACGCCTTTGGGCAGCAGGTAAGCCGGGCGGCCAAAGAGACGATCAAGCGCAAGCGGCCAGATATCGAGATCGTGGGCGACGACCTGCATCCATTCGGACAGGTAAAAGATTTCACCCCTTACATCAGCAAGATCGCCGCCTCGGGCGCTGATGCGGTGGTTACCGGCAATGCCGGCTCCGACCTTGCCCTGCTCATCAAGGCCTCCAAGGAAGGCAACCTGAACGCGGCATTCTTTACCTATTTCGCCAGCAGTCCCGGCACCCCCGCAGCGCTGGGCTCGGCTGGCGCTGGCAGGGTTAAGTCCCTTCCCTACTGGCATCCGAACAACGAGACCTTCGCCGGCAAGGAAATCGTGGAAGCCTTCAAGAAAAAATACAACGACGACTTCTTTTCGTCGGCCACCTACGCCGGCATCGCATTGCTTGCAAAAGGCATCAAGGCGACCAATTCGCCCGACCCTGTGAAGCTCGCATTCGCCATGGAAGACATGAAGGTGCAGAGCCTCAATGGCGAGGTCGAAATGCGCAAGCAGGACCACCAGCTCTTGCAGCCACTTTACATGGTCACCTGGACCAAGGTAAACGGCCAGGACGTGAAATACGATCATGAGAACACTGGCTACGGCTGGAAGACCGACGCCAGGATGGATTCTCGCGTCTCGGCGCTGCCGAGCTCGTGCCAGATGAAGCGTCCCAAGTTATGAGGGCAGGGAACCCCACCTTGCGAAGGGCTTCAGGCCTTCGCCCATGCCGCTCCTGCAGCGGTAGGGCCATATCCATTTCTTAACATGATTGCGGATGCCCAGTAGCTTACCGCCATGGAAAATTGCGTTAACGCATGGCAGGGGAAATCTAGCCAGTTAACACAAGACTTGCGCGGCTCGTCACGCTAGTTTCTGTAATGGACTCAAAACAGACACTCAATACAACACGCCTTCAGGCAAAGGAGACAACTGTGCACACCCCCCTTCGATACCTCGTTCCCGTCAAGCTCGCGACCCTCGCCCTGGTCGCCTCATCGGCAATGGCAGATACCGTGAAGATTGCCGTCATCGATCCGCTTTCCGGCCCCTTCGCCGCGCTCGGTGAAAACCAGTTGAAAAGCTGGCAGATCATGGCAGAGATCGCCAACAAGGAAAAATGGGCGGGCGAGCATACATTGGAATTCGTTCCCTTCGACAACAAGGCCAGCCCGCAGGAAAGCCTGAACCAGCTCAAACGCGCGATTGACGGCGGGTTCCGCTATATCGCGCAGGCCAACGGCTCCGGCGCGGGGCTGGCATTGATCGATGCCATCAACAAGTACAACGAGCGCAATCCGGGTAAGGAAGTCATCTATATCAATCATGGCGCGGTGGACCCGGAGCTCACCAACGGAAAATGCAGCTTCTGGCATTTTAGCTTCGATTCGAACTCGGATATGAAGATGCAGGCTCTGGTCGAGCATATGTCGCAGGACAAGAACATCAAAAAGGTCTACATCATCGGTCAGGACTACGCATTCGGGCGTTCTGTAAGCCGGTCTGCAAAAGAGTACCTGAAAGGAAAGCGGCCGGATGTGGAGATTGTCGGCGACGATCTTCATCCTATCGGGCAGGTAAAGGACTTTGCGCCGTATGTCAGCAAGATCAAGGCATCGGGAGCGGATACCGTCATTACCGGCAACTGGGGCGCCGACTTGTCCCTGCTGATCAAGGCGGCCAAGGATGCCGGCGTGGACGCCAACTTCTATACGTATTACGCGGTCCTCAAGGGCGCGCCCACCGCAATGGGTAGCGCCGGGGCGGGCAAGGTCAAGTATGTCGGCGTATGGAACGTCAACAATGAATCCGGCGCAGGAAAGGACATCGTGGAGACATTCAAGACGAAGTTCAACGATGACTATACCTGGATGCAGACCCACTCGGCCGTCACCATGATGAGCAAGGCGATACGTGACGCAAAAACGACCGACCCGGTGAAAGTGGCGCTGAAGATGGAAGGCATGACCGTCAAGAGCCTGAACGGGGATGTCACCATGCGCGCCGCTGATCACCAGTTGCAGCAACCGTTGTACATTGCGGTATGGTCGAAGGCAGGCGATAAGGATGTCAAGTTTGACCAGGAAGGAACCGGGTTCGGATGGAAGACGGAAAAGAAAATTCCGGCGGAGGTCGCAACACAGCCGACGGTCTGCAAGATGAAGCGCCCGGCGTCGTAAGCGCGCCTGACGCATCATCTTCAGTCTTCATCAGGGGGCGTGTCGCATGAACGCCCTCCTCCGCTTTCCTGTCCTGAAGAGCTTGTATGACCGACAATCTGCCGCGCCCGTGGCTTTCGCTGTATCTGCCCACCGATAGGCAGAAGCCCTTCGTCGCCCGTTACACCGACGGGCTTTCCCTGTTCCGACATGCGCTGCACGCCGCCGGCGACAGCGCCGCACTCCATTATTTCGATCGCACACTGAGTTACGCGGAACTCGATCGCCTTTCCGACGCGTTTGCCGGCTTCCTGCTGCAGCAAGGCATCGTAGAAGGTGACCGGGTCGCGTTTTATCTGCAGAACGTGCCGCAATTTTTGATCGGCCTGCTGGCGACGTGGAAGATTGGCGCCATCGGCGTGAGTATCAACCCGATGAACCGCGATCGGGAGCTCAAGCTGCTGCTGGAGGATAGCGGTGCTCGCGTCGTGTTGACGCACCGTGACCTGTACGAAGATGTTGCAGGCAAGGTATTGCAGCACTTCCCTGGAATGTGTGTAGTCACGACTTCCACGCGCGACTTCCAGAATCGGAACGATGCGCGTGTATTGGGCGACCCGGAACCGGAACGCTGCGACGGCACCCACGATATGCTGGAAATTCTCGGTTCCGGATTTGTAGCGGCGCAGCTGCGTACGCGACTGGACGGAGAAACGCCGGCCATGATTGTCTACACCTCGGGCACCACCGGCATACCAAAAGGCGCGGTCGTCTCGCACCGCAACTTCTCTTTCGACGCCGACATATGGCGCGCCTGGATGGACCTGCGGGGCGGCGGTCCCATACTCGGTATTGCACCGCTGTTCCACATCACCGGCCTGGTCGGCCACATCGGTGCGGCTTTCGCAACCGCCTCTCCGCTGATACTGTCGAAACGCTTTCATCCGGCAGTGATAGCCGAAAGCGCGGCAGAGCATCAGGCCGAGTTTGCCGTCGGCGCCATTACCGCCTTCATTGCAATCATGAATTCGCCCGATGTCCGGACTGAACATTTGCAGAGCATTAAGAAAATCTACACTGGCGGCGCTCCCGTCCCGGCAACTGTCGTCGAGCAGTTCGACCGCAAGTTCGGCATTGGCATTCGCAATACCTACGGACTTACCGAAAGCACTTCGCTCGCGGTCGCAGTACCGCGCGACCGGATGACGCCGGTCGACAAGAACGGTGCCTGTGCCATTGGCGTGCCGGTATTTGGCACAGATGTGTATATCGCGGACGAAGCGGGCAAACCCTTGCCGCCGAATGAAGTGGGCGAGATTTTTTTACGCGGGCCGCAGGTTGTCGCCGGCTACTGGCAGCGCGAGGATGCGACCACGGAAGCGTTCTTTCAGGACTATCTGCGTACCGGGGATGTGGGCTACATGGACAGCCAGGGATGGCTGTTTATCGTGGACCGCAAGAAGGATATGATTAATGCCTCCGGATATAAAGTCTGGCCGAAGGAAGTAGAGGATGTGATTTACACTCACGAGGCAGTCCGCGAAGCAGCGGTAGTGGGTGTCAAGGACGACTATCGCGGCGAGACCGTGAAGGCAGTGGTCTCCCTGAAACCAGGCATGTCGCTTGACCCGGTCGAGCTGATGTGCTTTTGTAAAGAAAGGATGGCGGCTTACAAGTATCCGCGGAAAGTAGTCATAGTAGACGAGTTACCAAAGACGCCAACTGGAAAGATCCTCCGGCGCGACCTTCGGTAGCGTTGGTTATTAAAGGGGCTGACAGAGATAGGGGTATCGCAGTTTTCCCCGTGTCGAATGATGTGGCCATACGACCATCAGACGCGGCCCCACGTGTCGTGGTGGGCGGCAACAGCAGCGTCTACATCGCATGGTTCCGGCCTCGAATATGCCGGCCGGAACGAATTTGATACGAACGTCATTCGTTCCACCTACTCGATCAGCATGACACTGATCTCAGTTATGACCATATTTTATATAGAATTTATATAGAACGTCGCACCATCTGAATATTCCTGAGAACCGATCCTGTAACCGGCTGTTTTCATGGAGACGGTCTGCGCGTACGGCGACGTTACATTGTGCGGCTGCTGACGGAGACACATCTAAAGGGATTCGTTCACGCAGCATAACCTCCGCGCGAAATGTGCTTCGGATGCGCCCAGTCTAGAGCACGCGCAGAAGCTGCTCGCACATACGGATGGCAGGACCACCGAGCGGTGCTACCGACGCAACGGGGGAACGCGTGGTGCCGCTGCGGTGAGAGCCGGCGCGCCGTTTTGTGGTACAACCCGTGTTGTGGTTGAGATGAATAAACAATGCCTTACAAGCGTAACTGTAAGGCAGTTATCTCTAAGGAACTTTTGGTGCTGATGAGAGGAGTCGAACCTCCGACCTACTAGTTACGAAGCAGTCATACACTCCACCGAAGCAACATTCCGCCATATCCAACAAATATGGAGAATCACTTTTCCAAATCCGTATTAGTCTGCCGTTGATGGCTCAGATAGTTGCGCAGCTCATCAGTCAATGCTTGTTGAGATTCCAATTTGGCGTGCGTAGCCGCGAGTGACGAGCCTGTCAGATTTTCTGTGTGACAAGAGGTCATGAGATGATACCGAAAGGGAAACACCATGACCGTAGTGATGAGCACGACCAAGAAACCGAAGGCGCCGAAGCTTTTTCCGGATGAACTGATCGATCAACTGCTGGCCCAGGTCCAGAACAAGGATGCCGAATCAATTCTCGGCGAATCCGGAGTGGCGGGCCAGCTCAAGAAGCAGCTGGCCGAGCGCATGCTGGCCGCCGAGCTAAGCCACCACCTCGACACTGAAGCCAAACAGGGCAAAGCCGGCAACCATCGCAACGGCAGCAGTTCCAAGACCGTCATCACGCCAAACGGCGAACTGAGCCTGGACATTCCACGCGACCGGCAAGCCACGTTCGAGCCGCAGCTGGTAGCCAAGTACCAGCGCCGCCTACCGGGCTTCGACGACCACGTCATCAGCATGTATGCACGCGGCATGAGCGTGCGCGAGATCCAGGGCCATCTGCAGCAGCTGTACGGGCTGGACGTGTCGCCCGACCTGATTTCCACCATCACCGACGAAGTGCTGGCCGAGGTCGAGCAATGGCAGCAGCGGCCGCTGGAGGCGATGTATCCGATCGTGTATTTCGACGCGATGCGATTGAAGATCCGCGACGAAGGCACGGTCAAGAACAAGGCAGTGTACCTGGCACTGGGCATCCGGGCCGACGGCAAGAAGGAAGTGCTGGGGCTGTGGATCGAGCAGACTGAAGGCGCCAAGTTCTGGCTCAAGGTGTTCAACGAACTGAAGAACCGCGGCCTGCAGGACATCCTGATCGCGGTCGTGGACGGCTTGCGCGGCTTCCCGGAAGCGATCGAGGCGGTGTATCCGCAGGCGCAGATCCAGACCTGCATCGTGCATCTGATCCGCAATTCATTGAGCCTGGCGAGCTGGAAAGACCGCAAGGCGCTGGCAGCAGCCCTCAAGCCGATCTATCAGGCAGCCACTGCTGATGCAGCAGCGTCTGCTTTGCAGATGTTTACCGAAAGCGACTGGGGCAAGCGCTTCCCGACGGTGCCCGCGATGTGGCAGCGGCAATGGGAGCAGGTCATCCCGTTCTTTGCGTATCCACTCGAGGTGCGGAAAATCATTTACACCACCAACGCCATAGAGAGCATGCACATGCAGCTGCGCAAAATCGTCAAAAATCGCGGCCACTTCCCGAGTGACGAGGCCGCCACCAAGCTGCTCTATCTGGCCTTGCGCAATATCCAGAAAGACTGGAAGATGCCGCCTATCACATGGAAGCAGGCGGCCAATCAGTTTGCCATCCTGTTCGGCGAACGATTCACGAACGCACTGCACTGAGATTTTTTAAACCGACCTCAGCACACAGAATTTCTGACACTACCCGAGTGACAGCTCCATCTCTCGTATTTTCCTTGATAACCCTTCCCCTTCCGCCTTAGCCGCGTTCAATTGCTCAACCAGACGCTCGGACAACGCGGTCTGTTCTGCCAAGTGCACTTGGACGACCTGTGCTCGATGTTCCGCTTGCTGCAGTGTCTCCAGCCTCTGCACAAGCTGCCTGTTATTAGCCTGCTCGTCATGCAGGGCTTTCCTAGTATGCGACAGGTCCGACACCAAGCGCACGCCTTCCTGATTCAGCCGTGTCACCTCTTCCTGCCTGACCACCAGCGACTGCTGCAGCTGCCTCATCTCCGCCTGTAACTGCTGCCCCTGCTGTTCATGCCGGCGTTGGTCCTGCTCCCGCTGTTCCTTGACCGAACTACGGTAATGTTCCAGCGACTGTCGTGCATGTTCGTGTTTTTGCTCCAGAGACTGGCGGTGCTGTTCATTTTCATGGAGTCGCTCTTCCAGGCCGACGATACGCTGCTCTGCCGCACGGTGGTCAACGGTCAGGTCGTGCAGAGCTTCGCGCGTGCTGGCGTGGGCACCCTGTTCTTGTGTCAGAGCGCCATTGGTTTGGTCCAGACGTTCTGTGATCGCTGCTAACTCGGTGCGTAACGTGGCGATTAACTCTGCCTGCGCGCGAGTCTGCTCCTGATGCCTTACGTTCGCCTCGTCGAGCTTTTCATTGGCCTCGGCCTGCAATTGGCCAGCCAGCCGCTCCACCAGGTCCTGCAAGACTTCGCTGATCGACGCTTTGCGGTCGACACCCTCCCCCTCCTGAAGCTCGCGCAGGTACTTGTGGATGGTCGTTTTCGAGCCGGTATTGCCAAGGGCAATACGTACGGCATCGACGGAGGGATGCTTGCCCTGCGCGAGCAAAATGTCGCGTGCCTGTTTAACGTCTGATTTATATAGCCCTGAGCGCCCCATCTGCCTTCCCCAATATATCGTTACACGTTACATGATACGTTATTACATACGGCAAATCGATATTTATGACGCCTTTACGATTTAATTTCTATAGTCGGATAATCGGTGATTATCCAAGATGATGCCGATTTTCCGGTATATTTTCACCATCCGCCCTGTAATCCCTGTTCCCGCAGCGACAGAATGACCAAGCTCGACCAATACGTAAATGCCGCCACCCGCGATAACACCCGCAAGGCTTATCAGGGTGCAGTACGCCACTTCGAAGTCGAATGGGGCGGCTTTTTACCGGCGACCGCCGAGAGCGTCGCCCGTTACCTCGTCCACCATGCCGAAACGCTGTCGGTCAATACGCTGCGCCAGAGGCTCGCCGCCCTCGCCCAATGGCACCTGGATCAGGGCTTTCCGGACCCGACCAAGGCGCCAGTCGTCCGCAAAGTACTCAAGGGCATTCAGGTGCTGCACCCTGTGCAGGAAAAACGCGCCAGGCCACTGCAGCTTGAACAGTTGGGACAAGTCGATCATTGGCTCGCATCGGCCATCGCTATGGCAAAAACCAGTCACGACCGCGGTGCAGAGCTGCGCCACCTGCGCAACCGGGCGCTGCTGCTGCTCGGGTTCTGGCGTGGCTTTCGGGGCGATGAACTGACTCGGCTGCGTGCCGAACACGTCGAAGTGGTGCCTGGAGAAGGAATGACTTGCTATTTCCCCGTCACCAAAACCGATCGTCAGGTCAGGGGGACAACGTTCAAGGCGCCGGCCCTCGCGCGACTCTGCCCGGTGGAGGCTTATCTTGCATGGGTCGATGCGACACGGATCAGTGAGGGAGCGGTTTTCCGTGGCATTGATCGCTGGGGGCATGTGAGTGACGAAGGCTTGCACATCGATAGTTTGGTGCCGTTACTGCGCTCGATCCTGAAGGAAGCTGGGGTTGTGTCGCCTGAACTCTATAGCGGCCATTCGCTGCGACGCGGCTTTGCCACCTGGGCCAGTGCCAACGGCTGGGAGGTCAAAACCCTGATGGAGTATGTTGGCTGGAAGGACGTGCATTCGGCTATGCGCTATGTCGACAGCGCTGACCCCTTCGCACGACACCGCATCAGCGAAATGCTGGCAACTGAGTTCGTCCTACGCTGAAATCGGTACGCTGCCTGCGCAGTCAGCCATCAATGTCATCAGTCAGCTTAGACTTCGACAGTGGCTGGCATCTGGTCGGATGCTGTCACATTGAAAGTGAAAGGCACTATTCAACTTAAACAACATATTGCGCAAATTCCGCGGACTAGCCTATCTCAGCAGGTAGATCGGACACCTTGCTGGCGTTACCAAAATCTTGTGACAGTGGTTGCATGAGTACCATGAACTCCGGCACGCCCATCGGGCGGCCGAGCAAGTATCCCTGCGTTTGATCGCACTTCAGTTCCTTTAGTAATGCCAATTGCGCTTCGGTTTCAACGCCCTCCGCCACCACTTCCATATTCAAGGAATGGGCGAGACGGATGATTGCGGCCACAATCGACTGTCCCTTTTCATTTGTCGTCAAATTGTTGATGAAGCTGCGATCGACCTTCATTTGCTGTACGCCGAACTGCTGCAGATAGCTCAAGCTGGAGTACCCCGTACCGAAGTCGTCAATCGCAAGCTCGAATCCGGCATCTTGCAGCCTTCTGATGGCAGACATGGTTGTTTCCGCGTCTTGCATGGCCACCGTCTCGGTAATTTCGAACATCAACAGGGACGGGCTAATGTCATGTATAGCAGTAATGTCGAGGATATCGTCAACAATGCTTGAAGAACGCAATTGGATTTGCGACAGGTTAATCGCCACCTTAAGGTGCTTTAAACCGGCGTTTTGCCAGGCATGCATCTGCCGGCATACTTCATCAATGACCCATCTGCCGAGCTCAATGATTTGACCCGTGCGCTCGGCGATAGGGATGAACTCGGCCGGCGAAATAAGCCCTAGTGTGCCGTGTTGCCAGCGTAGCAGTGCTTCGGCGCCAAGTAGCTGGCCATGGGCGCAGTCGAACTTTGGCTGGTACTGTACAAAAAACTCGCCATTCCCTATCGCGGCAGACAGACTGCGTTGAATCTCGATCGTCCGCTTCATCGCCACGTTCATTGACGCTTCAAAAAAGCGGTAATTGTTGCGGCCACTCGCCTTGACTTCATACATCGCAGTGTCTGCGTGGTTGACCAAGTCATCCACGGTGGTGCCATCGTCCGGATAAACCGCAATTCCGATACTCGGTGAAATGGGCAAGGTGGCTTGGTCCGGAATCAGTGGTGTTTTGAAGCACTCAAATAACTTTTCTGCGATATGGCTTGCCATGCCGGCATCTGGAATATTCCCTACCATGACGACAAATTCGTCACCGCCCAGACGCGCCACAATGTCCTCCTTGCGTACGGCATTCTTGAGCCGGCATGCCAGTTCCTTCAGGACGCTGTCGCCTGCCGCATGCCCTAGGGAATCGTTGATCGCCTTGAAGCCGTCGAGGTCAATGAAATAGAGAGCGAATTGCTTCTGTGTCCTCTCTGAGCTGTCAATTGCGAGCTGAATGCGCTCAAACAGCAACACTCGATTTGGCAAGCCGGTCAGCGCATCGTGCATTGCCTGATATTGCAATTTTTCATTGACACTCTTGAGCGATTGTACATAGGCAGTCGTCTTCACCTGCAAACGCGCATCGAGCACCGACAGAACCAGGGTAATCGTCAAGATGCTGAAGGTCGATCCTGCTATCGTGATCGCCAACCAATTTGTGCTGATTCCTGATGAAGCCATGCAGACCGACCCGACAGGAAAATCGGCTGCTGCCATTCCCGTGTAATGCATGCCAACAATGGCACATCCCATGATCAATGCTGCGCCCACACGCCACACGAATACCCGTTTGATCTTGTTGCTGCGCAGCGTAGAGGCGATCCAAAGCGCAGCAGTAGCAGCCACGACCGCAATGAGGATCGAAAGCGCGAAGATGAGCGGTTTGTATTGAATCCCTGGATTCATTTTCATCGCCGCCATGCCTGTGTAATGCATGCCTGCGATACCGAATCCCATCAAGGTGCCGCTCATTCCGAGGCGTACAACTGAAAGACCGCCGCGCGTTACTGTTACTAAGTCTAGGGCGAAGTAGGAAATCAGTATCGCAATCAGTAGCGAAATCGATGTGATGCTTAAGTCATAGCCGAGAGGGATTGGCAGTGAAAACGACAGCATGCCAACAAAATGCATGCACCATATGCCGAGGCCCATTGAGATAGCACCACCAGCCAGCCATGGGCGTCGTTGCGATGATTTGCCGAGTGCTGAAATCCTGCCAGCCAGGTCCAAAGTCGTATAGGACGCCAGAGTGGCAATGCAAAGTGCTGCAAAAACGAGGGGGAGACTGTACGTCGGTTGGAGCAAGAGCGGCATTAATTGCGAAAAAGTTGTTTCCATAAAGAAACAACAATACCCGATCCCCAATGCTTTTGCCACAAGGCATTTTCATACATTTGTAACGCCGACTCGACCGCTTGTAGAAGTATCAACTTCATGTCTTTCTTGAAGGCACTTCCTTCGTCATGTATGGTGGCAATGAATTCTAGAGAAGGCAGGTCTGAACTACCTAATACGAACAGAGTGGCTGTATAGATGTGAGAATATTGCCAAGCTCACGAACCCTATCGCGCGTTTTGGCGCTTACTCGAAACGTGCTCTATACAATGAAGTGATGCGCCAAGACGCAGATATCAAGGCGGCTCGTTCCGTTGCAATAAGGAGGTCAGCGCGAGACAGAGCGTGCAGTGTCGTTTGCTCAGGTGGCCAAGGAATAGAATTGGTCTGCAGCAGGCGCAGCTTGCCCGTTGGGACAATCCAGTTGCCCTTCCTGATCATGTGCATAATTTCGATACCGGCCAGCAGAATGCGCGCGCAACGAAAGGATTGAAAACCAAGCATGGGCCGGTTGATACGCTTGATGGCGCGATGATCCTGCTCGACGATGTTGTTGATATATTTCACCTGGCGCAGTTCGATCGACGCGCCTGTATCGGCCAACATACTTTGGACGGCGGCCGTATTGGCGCCGCTCTTATCGATCGTGATCTTGTCGGGCAAGCCGTGCCGGCCGATTGCGCGGTACAGGTATTTCCATTCACCATGGATCCTGACGTAGGTCCCATCCATCCTCCAACTGGCACCAACCGGGCGCTTACGGCGACGGTAGGCCGCAGCCAGCAGCGGCAGGATAAAGACTGCTTGAATAGCAAATTAATGGAGGTTGACCTGATGCGCGACGCCGAACCGTTCTGCCAGGGTCGCGAGCCGCTTATCTAACGTCCAAAGCTTCGCCCCTGGGGTAATCAATGTTGATGCAAGCAGAGTCATGTCCACCAGTCCGCAGCCCAGACCATACAACTTTTCCCGTTCGATGAACTGAAGCACTTCATTCATGCTTGCCTGGTTGACTTGTTGAAGTGATTTCAAATCGCTCAACGATCTGGAACGTGGCGCTGGTGGCGTGCCGCAAGCGAGTTCGACAACGACCATCGGATGAATGACAGTCATATCAAGAGCCAGCAACTCGACCAAGGCCTCGTTGCGTTTTCGAAAATGCTCGACCCAGACAGATGTATCGACAAGCACGCTCATTGAGGAGCTTGCTCCCCACGGCGGCGCGGAATATCGGGCATTTCAGGGGCAGCACCGCCCAGCGCGGCAAGTCTCTTCGCTGCTTGCACACGCACGAACGTCTTGAATGCTTCGCGCCAAATGTCTGATTTATCCATGCTTGGATCAGCCATCTCTAAGGCTCTTTCATACAGTTCGTCATCAATTGTTACAGTAGTTCTCATGGTATCTCCGCGAAAGCGAATCGGATCCGATTAATCACCTAGTCTGATGCGAAACATCATCAATTTTATCATCAAATCCTGAGATTATTCATGATGTCATATTTGGAGAATCGTGTCGCCTCGCCAGTATGCAGTTTCACGGAAGCGCTGGGCGGGCGACGGAGCAGCTGTAATGGCGGCTATAGGCCGATTGTGTTTGCAAGGACTTCCCCTGCGAGTCAAGAAGTAATTAAGGCGGTACCTGCGGCGGCAGGTACCTCAACCATTGCGGTGGGCCAGTTTCTGTAGTCATATGGCGAATTGATGTCAGCGGATACAAC
>NZ_JBHTDH010000023.1:0-65622 GCF_042666555.1 Herbaspirillum sp. GCM10030257 | reverse complement strand
ACCAGTTATGCCTGATGACCATAGCGAGTTGGTCCCACCCCTTCCCATCCCGAACAGGACCGTGAAACGACTTCGCGCCGATGATAGTGCTGCAACCAGTGTGAAAGTAGGTAATCGTCAGGCTTGTATTACCCAAAGCCCCAGCTCCAACGAGCTGGGGCTTTTTGCATTGCGCTTCAGCTTTTGCGGCACGTAACTGATCCATGGCTTTGGCTGAGAGGAATTTCAGTTCCTATCGGCATCGCTTTCCTTGCCTACTGCAAGAAGTGCTTTGCAAAAAGCGTGTTAGTCCAGGTTCAGAGCGCTAAACCGTGAATCTGCTGACCATTTCAATGTCATATTTCCATCTACCTGCTCCGCACTGACGAAAGCACAACGATGGAAAAGCATGAAATCACGATAGAAGACTTGGAACGGATGGCAGCAGCAATGGCGCATGCCATACCGGATCTTGAGTGCCCCGAATGCTGTACCGTCGAATTGCGGCATCATTATGTAGAGTTGAGTGCGGCGCTTTATCAAGACGAATGGGAGTGGGCTTGTTTTGCAACAGCCTTGGTCCAATATCGGGCACAGAAAAAAGCGAACACATCTGGCTCTTTTTAATGCCGGTAGATCACTCCTGCATCTACTATGGCACCAGGTAGATTAATGGCACAGGGTAGGCTAGCCTATAACCTTCCTCCTATACGCTCCAGCAAACCCTACAACAAACGATCATTGGTCGCGACGCTGCCGCACGACGATCTCGATTTGCTATATCAGTGGTTCGTCGTACGTCAGTATGGTCAAGGATTGCGACTGAACCGCCCGATTTTCGGCACACATGTGACCGTGGTACGACCGGAGGAAGATGTGCCCAACATGACCCTATGGGGAAGGTATGAAGGCGTCCAAGTAGATGTGGAATATGATGTGGAACTTCGCAACCATTTCGGATTCTGGTCGCTTCCTGTTTATAGCGATTTCTTTCAGGAAATCCGCGTCGAGCTAGGTTTACCGCCAGAGCCCGATTTCCATATCACCATCGGCCGCCAATTTGACTGGCAGCCAATTCCCCCAGGCGCGCGCCGATATGCAGCCGAAATCAGGGCCGAGCGCCTAGCCCGTGAGCGGGGGGCTTTTGCCGATATTCCGCCGCTGCTCTGATCAGTGCCAAGGCAAGGGATCCATAAGCTGGTTAAGTGCGCTGTGGGCCGCTAGCCAATCCTTCACGTTTACGAGGTCTTATGTCAGTGTCGGTATCGAGTTCCGCCATCAATAATATTCATGTCCAGGCCGAGTTGCGTGATAACGAAACTGCTCGCGCAATTTTCGAGGCTTTACACGCTCCGCCTGAATGGAATCTTGAGCGGCAAGATGACGGATATTGGAGTGTCCCCGTTAACGTACGTTGGCGTGCCTTTCTATTGGGATGGTATGCCAGTCAGGAAACAGGAAGCTGGTAGAGATCGGCTTGATTCTAACGTCCTATTAACCAAGGTTTTCATAAACCTGCATCGTGTCTAATGCATGTATTGATTCCTGCAGGGCGCTATTAGCGAGAGCGAAGCGATTCCGATCAACATCATTTCCCCAATGCATTGGATGTCAGCCATGCCGCTACTTAAACCCACTTAAACGATTTCGTAACCGTGTTTGATTTTTCGATTCCCTCGATCTTCCTCTGACCGATATCATCGAGCTTCACGCCGCCTTTATTTGACGTCATGAGCGGACCAGGCTTAAGCCGGACAAGATAACAAATCAATCCATATGCCGAATGTAATCAGTTCAGCCATCCAGCGTTTTTATCACCACATCAAAACTTACTTCGCCGTTGCTCTTGATCGTTCGGCAGCATGGAGCACGCGCTGCGGCGCCGCGTTAAAAGGATTAGCATCGCTCCTCGGCCTCGGCATAATGGCACTCGTCCTGTACGCGATCATTCTCATCCCATTGACGCCGAGTACGGCAGATTTGCGCAAGGCAAAGAACGAGCAGCCGAGCGTGCTGATATCCGCTGATGGGAAGCGCCTCGCTGTCTTCAATAGACTAAACCGGGAATGGGTGCCACTGAGCCGCGTTTCTCCGAATGTGGTAAATGCGCTGATCGCTACCGAGGATCATCGTTTCTATGAACATCACGGTATTGAGCCGCTGCGTATGCTGGTCGGCGCGATGCGTACGGTAATAGGCGACCCTGAGGGCGGCTCCACCATCACGCAGCAGCTCGCTCGCAATATGTACCCCGAAGAGATCGGGCGCAAGCGAACGATCACGCGAAAATTCAAGGAAATCATTACTGCACTGAAGCTGGAGCGTGCCTATACCAAAAAGGAGATACTCGAAAGCTATCTCAATACGGTGCCATTTCTGTATAACGCGTTCGGCATCGAAATGGCCGCACGGACTTATTTCGACAAGCCTGCAAGCAAACTGAGCTTGCTTGAGAGCGCTACCCTGGTCGGCATGCTCAAGGGCACGAGTTATTACAATCCAGTCTTCAACCCCGAGAGGGCGATGAAGCGGCGCAACGTAGTGCTGCAGCAGATGGTCAAACGGAAGGTGTTGAGCCAGGCGAACTTTGACGCGATCAAAGGGCGGCCGGTTGTGCTGGATTTCGAGCGTCAGCAGGAGGCGCTGGGGCCCGCACCGCATTTCGCGCAACAGCTGCGCAAGTGGCTGATTGAATGGGCTGAT
The DNA here is from genome assembly GCF_042666555.1 of Herbaspirillum sp. GCM10030257. NCBI lineage: Bacteria > Pseudomonadati > Pseudomonadota > Betaproteobacteria > Burkholderiales > Oxalobacteraceae > Herbaspirillum > Herbaspirillum sp. GCM10030257. The sequence continues at coordinate 62,940 of NZ_JBHTDH010000023.1, read as the reverse complement.
CGCAACGACTACAACATCTATCAGGATGGACTGATGGTGTACACAACCATCGATTCCCGCATGCAGGCCATGGCCAATCGTGCGGTAAACCGACAGGCGGAAGGACTGCAGGCAGTCGCCGATGTGGAATGGGCAAGCAGCTCAGATCGGCTTCTTTCCACGAGCACATCAGCTTATATCGAACGACGATCACGGGTGCAACGGTTTGGCTATTTCTGGAATAGCCGTACAGACCTGGTGAATGCTTTTATTCGTGAATCGAGTGCTTACAAGCGCGCTATTGGCGAGGGAACGCCACCTGAAGAGGCACTTGCCGCGCTACGGAAGAATACGGAATACATCGCCAAGTTAAAAGAGCAGAAGACACGACTTGAAGCCGGTTTCATTGCTGTCGATCCGGTCACCGCGCATGTGAAAGCATGGGTAGGCAGTCGCGATTTCGCTACCGATCAATATGATCATGTCGGACAGGCAAGGCGGCAACCAGGCTCGACTTTCAAGCCCTTTGTCTATGGCGCAGCGCTTGAGCAGGGCATGTCGCCGAATAAACAGTTCATCGATGCTCCGATTGAAATTACACTGCCGAACGGAGCAATCTGGAAACCGTCCGACATAACTGCACCGAGCGGCCGACCCTTGACCGCGCGTGAAGGGTTGATGTATTCGAAAAATACCGTCACTGCACGCGTGATGCTGGAAACAGGACCTGCTCGTGTGGCAGGCCTTGCCCGGAAGATGGGCGTCAATCAAAGTCCGCTGGATCCTGTTCCATCCCTGGCACTTGGCACCAGTCCTGTGACCTTGTTTGAAATGGCGACTGCCTACATGGCTATTGCCGACGGTGGTGAGTATCGCAAGCCAGTCCTCGTTACCCGCATTACCGATAAGGCCGGCAATGTCCTCGCCAGTTTTGACACCGAGCGTCATCTGGCGATGTCTCGGGATAATGCGGAACAATTGGTCGACATGATGCGCGGTGCGATCAATCAGGGAACAGGGCAGGGTATCCGTTCCCGCTTCGGGATTCGCGCAGATGTGGCGGGCAAGACCGGTACGACACAGGACAATTCAGATGGCTGGTTCATGCTGATGCATCCTCGTCTCGTCGTTGGGTCCTGGGTCGGGTTCAATGACGCGCGTGTCAGCATGCGTAGCACGCACTGGGGGCAGGGCGGACACAATGCCTTGCTGGTGGTTGGCGATTTTTTTCAGCAAGCGTTCAATGCCCGGCTGGTCGATCCGGCCGCGCAGTTCACACGCCCAAGCGAATCCATTTTCGATAAGGCGATCGATATTTTCAGGAATATTTTTGGAGCGGATACCAAGCCGCCAGCACCGCAATCTCCATCGTCCTCTCCCCCAAAAGAGCCGGAGCCCTCCGCATCGCCGCTGGATGCACTGGAAAAGTTGATCAAGCAGGCAAGGGATGTGGAAAAAACGTACGTCGAGTGGCGTCAGCGTATCGATGATTTTTTAAATAGCATCAAGCGACTGTTCAGCAAGACAAGCAATTTTTAACGTTTCAATCCAAAGCGCTGCCGACAAAGCCAAAGTCCGGCGAAACCAACTCAGTCGGTCTCGCCGAGGGTTCTTATTTATATAACAATTCCGGCAGCCACAAACCAATGGCAGGGAACACGTACAACAGAACCAGGGCAATGATTTGGATTCCCATGAAGGGGATCATGCCAAGAAAGATTTGATTCAGCGTGACATGCGGTGGGGATACTCCCTTCAGGTAAAACGCCGACATCGCGACCGGTGGAGACAGGAAAGCCGTTTGCAGATTCATTGCAACCAGCAAACCGAAGAACAACGGATCGATGTTGAAATGGGCAAGTAGCGGGATGAAAATCGGCATGAAGATCACGATGATCTCTGTCCATTCCAGTGGCCAGCCAAGCAGGAAAATCACGACCTGCGCAAGGATCATGAACTCCACCGGGCTCAGGTCCATCGACAATACCCACTGGTTGATGATTTCCTGTCCGCCCAGGAGTGCAAACGCCGCCGAAAATATACTCGACCCGACAAACAGCCAGCACACCATGGCGCTTGTTTTTGCGGTGAGAAATACCGACTCCTTCAGCACATCCATATTAAGCCGGCGATAGGCTGCTGCAAGGAGCAAGCCACCCATCGAACCCATGGCCGCTGCTTCCGTCGGCGTCGCGAGACCAAACACGATCGCTCCCAGCACGGCGAGAATCAGGAACGCCAGCGGGAAGAAGGAGCCAAGCAGCATTTTAAAAATTTCAAAACGCGCAAATGTCAGAAAGACATAGAACCCCAGCAAGGCTGCCAAACCAAGACCAAACGCAATCCAGTATGCGGGTGGCGCATTGGGTATTGTGGCCGCCGCGCTATTCTTATCAGTCGAGCCCGCCGAGCTTTGGGGCTCCGCCTTTTGCGGCTCTCCCTGCGGCGTGGCTTGCTGCAGAGGTTGCGTCTCCGTTGATGGCGCGGCCCCTTCGGTTGGTGGTTCGGCTAATCCCCCTTCCACAGGTGGTTCTCCGAGGCCTCCTTCCACCGGAGGTTCAGCAAGGCCGCCGGCACTTGAGCTTGCCGTGTCGGATTCCATGCCGATGCCCATTTCGACCAATTCGGATTGTGCTTCTGGCGCCGCCTTTGTCACAGCCTGGTAAGTGAATCCCATAATGAGCGCAAATGCCAGTGCTGGAAGCAGGGCAATGCCAAGCTGGGAAAGCAAAACCCTGGCCGGCACACCAGCGTTCCGTTTGCCCTTGAGTGCAGCGACAAAGCCGCCGACTGCATTGTTGGTACCCGTGCTCATGATCGAACGGGAATACACGGGCAACGGGACTGCCCTGTCCTCGGCGGCAAGCGGAGGCGCCCATTTAGGTTTCAGTTTGGCGATCAGGATGACGTAGCCCACATACAGCATAGCCAGCATGAGGCCTGGAAAGAAAGCGCCGGCATACAGTTTGACCACCGAAACACCAGCGGTCGCGCCATATACGATAAGCAATACCGATGGCGGAATCAGGATGCCAAGACACCCGCCGGCAGTAATCGAGCCGGCTGCCAGCTTGACGTTATAACCTGCTTTCAGCATGGATGGCATGGCCAGCAAACCCATCAGCGTAACGACTGCACCAACAATGCCGGTTGCGGTCGCGAAGATTGCGCAAGTAACGATGGTGGCAACCGCCAGCGAACCTGGTAAGCGCGCCATGGCCAGGTGCAGGCTCCTGAACAGCTTGTCGATCAGGTTTGCCCGCTCAACCAGATAACCCATGAACACAAACAGGGGAACCGAAATCAGCACGTCATTGGCCATCACGGAATAGGCGCGCTGCACCATCAGGTCCAGTGTCTGCTGAATGGCAATGTCGGGGTTGACGTTGCGGTAGGCAAACCAGGTGAACATCACTCCCATGCCCATCAGAGTAAAAGCCGTTGGAAAACCCAGCATGATGGCAATGACAATCAGCCCCAGCATCAATAGCCCAAGGTGGCCGTTGGTCATTTCAGCGGGCGACGGCATCAGGGCAAACAGGCCGATGATGACCATGCCCATGATGGATAGCCCGAACCAGACTTCCTTCCTCATTTTGTCTCCCTGTTGTTCGTGTGGCCGTTCGCGGGCGCTGATACTGATGGTTCATCGGTTACGTGGACCATTTCCTTGAGTTTTTCGACGTCCACTTCCTCAACGTCTTCTTCGCGCGATGGCCATGCTCCATCGCGGATACAGACGATGCATCGAATAATTTCGACGAAGCCTTGCATCAGCAGGAAAGCTCCTGCAATCGGGATAACCGTTTTAAACGGAGAGAGCGGGGGACCATTGGCAGTGATATTCGAACGCTCATTGATCGCCCATGCTTCTTCGGCAAAGGTGTAGCCGGCCCAGATAAGGGCAACGACACCCGGGAGGAAAAACAGGATGTAAAGGATCAGATCCAGGGTTGCCTGGAGCCGGGGCGGGAAAAAACCGTACAACACATCACCACGCACATGGCCGTTTTTTGCCAGGGTATAGGCGCCAGCCATCATGAACGCTGTGCCGTACATCATGATCATCAGATCGAAAGCCCAGGCGCTCGGACGGTTCAGGACATAACGTGAAAATACTTCCCATGAAATCTGCACGGTAAGCACCAGGATAAGCCAGGCAAATGCCTTGCCTATCCAGGTGCTTACCCTGTCGACGGAGAGCAAGAGCTTCTGCATGTCTCAATTCCCAGAGGTAAACGCGTGTGAAAAGACGGGCAGCGGAGTGTGTCCTCCGCGTGCCTAAATACGTTCGCACCTAGTGCGAACGGGCGCTATTCGCGAGTGCGAATGGCGCCCTGGTCAGCCGTTCCGGGATCGCTCAGCTCTTGGTGCCTGCAGGCTTCTTGCCGAAGTAGTGGTTGAAGGCCATGCGACGCGGATTGTTGGTATCCATATCCCACTTGACGGCGCGTGCGGCAAAGTCGCGCATCGACTTTTCAACTTCCTGGAACAACGGGTTGCCTTCCCGTTTCTTTGCAATAACCTCATCCCAGACCTTGAGCTGTTCCTGCAGCAAGGAGTCCGGTGTTTTGTAGAACTTGACGTTGTCCTTGGTTTGCAAGGCAATGTAGTCCTGTGAGTAGCGGTCCACGGCCTTCCATGACATATCAGCGGAGGACGCTTCCACCGCGTTGTCGATGATCGCTTTCAGCTTGGCTGGCAGGGCGTTGTACTTGGTTTTGTTAAAGGTGATTTCGAACTGTTCCGAGCCCTGGTGGAAACTCTGCAGCATGCAGACTTTGGACACGTCGGGGAAGCCCAGTATGCGGTCAGAAGTTGCATTGTTGAACTCGGCGCCGTCCAGCAGGCCGCGGTCGAGCGCCGGGACGATTTCGCCGCCCGGCAGAGCGTTGACGGCCGCACCCATCGACGTGAACAGGTCAATGGCCAGGCCGTTGGTGCGGTACTTGAGCCCTTTAAAATCTTCGCGTTTGGTGACCGGTTTCTTGAACCAGCCCAGTGGTTGCGTAGGCATTGGCCCGGTCAGGAAGGAAACCACGTTTGCCCCGATCGAATCATAGAGCTTGGCGAGCAATTCCTTGCCGCCGCCGTATTTATGCCAGGCGAGCACCATGTTGGCGTCCATTCCATAGGCTGGCCCGGACGTCCACAATGCGATGGCGCTTTGCTTGCCGTAGTTATAGCCCATGACGCCATGTCCGCCGTCGAGCGTACCTTTGGAAACCGCATCCAGCAGACCGAACGCCGGTACGACCGCACCGGCCGGGAGCACCTCGATCTTGAGCTCGCCGCCGGTCATGTCATTCACCTTCTTTGCAAAGTCATTTGCGTACTCATGAAAAATGTCTTTGCTCGGCCAGGTACTCTGGAATCGGAACTGGGTTGGTGTTTGTGCCGTAGCGATCATCGGCATAGCTAGCGCTGTCGTGCCGGCGGCAGCAGTTCCAAGAAAGCGGCGACGTGAGGGGGCTTGACCGGGTTTCTTACCGTTCTTCATGCTGTGTCTCCTGTTTTAGCTTTAGGTTATGAATGTCGTCCTTAGCGCCGGGAAGCATTGCGCGGCGCATGTGACGAACCCTACAAGATTGCGCCGCCTATATCCGATGTCAAGCCGCATTGCAACATTGAATTGCCGTTACAATAGTAAGCTTGGCTGTTCAAATCGATATGCCGAGAAACGCCGAGGTCGGCAATCCTGCTCACCACGGCATGGGACCACAAGACGACTTCCAAGCGCTGTTGAAATGATGTATTACAGAATTGGTTTGCTGTTCCGCACTTGCGGGAAACATCGGTAAAGTCTGGTCCTAATGGGGTGGAAGCGAGTCGCCTTACTCATCATCGTCGCCCATCAGTCCTCCCAACGCACCAAGGCCACCAAGCCCGCCTAGTGCCCCGGCACCGAGCAATGCGCCATTGCTGGATGTGGTGGTCGTCGATGCCGCAGCCATCAGGCGATTTGCCAAGCGCGACAGGGGCAGCGATTGCAACCAGACCTTTCCCGGTCCACGCAGCGTGGCGAAGAACAGGCCCTCGCCGCCAAAGAACGCGGATTTGATCTTTCCGACGAACTTGATATCGAAATCGACTTGCGGCTGGAATGCGACGACGCACCCCGTATCCACACGCAGCACCTGGCCCGGCGCCAGTGTTTTTTCAATCAGTGTGCCGCCGGCATGCACGAACGCCCAGCCATCTCCTTCGAGCTTTTGCATGATGAAACCTTCGCCGCCGAAGAGGCCTGCGCCTAGCCGGCGCTGCAGCGCGATCCCGAGCGAAACGCCCTTGGCTGCACAGAGAAATGAATCCTTCTGGCAGATCAGGCTCCCGCCGATCTCGGCCAGATGTACCGGCACGATCTTTCCGGGATAAGGAGCCGCGAAGGCTACACGGGACTTGCTTCTGCCCTCGTTATGGAAAACCGTGGTGAACAGGGACTCGCCTGTTAGCAAACGCTTTCCCGCGCCCAACAGTTTGCCGAACACGCCGCCCTGTTGCGAGCCGTCACCGAAGACCGTATCCATGTCGATACCTTCTTCCATGAACATCATCATTCCCGCTTCGCCTATCGCCGCCTCGCCTGGGTCGAGTTCAACTTCAACGTATTGCATATCGGTGCCAAAGATCTGATACTCAATGTCGTCCATTGCCATATGGTCCTCGCTTTCGTCGTTAGAGTCTGATTGTCCGTGGACCCAGGAGAGCTCACGGAAACTGTTGCTTGCTCACCGGCTTGTTCATGCTTCACACGCCGATGGGAAACTGCGGTCATGGATTGCAGGTCTACAGCTATTGTAAAGCGATGCCTTGGTTTTCAAGCCATAACCTGATGACACAGCCTGAGAGGAAGCATAATGGAGACCGGTCCTGATTTCGAATTGCTGAAAGACGCTTATGCGATCATCGATGGCATTCCCGAGAATGCCATTTCGCTTGAAAAGCTTCAGACTACACGCGGTGAAACGCTTGATCATGGGACCATCTGTTCGCCCCCAGGCTGGCTGGCGCTGCATCCCAGATTCAATGAACTTGGGTTGTCGATGTCGGATGACGGCGAGCATCTGATGCTGAACGGAAATATCGTGGACGATGCATCGCCAGGCCTCGTCATGACGCAATTATTCGGCCTGCCGCCAAGCGATGCTGAACATCTCTTTGGCAAGCGGGATACCTATACGCTGGGGGATGATTCGGGCTTGAGCGACAAGCGGCTTTGGCAACGTGAGCTGCGCGACTATCTCAAGTCGCACGGCCAGCTTGACTCGGATTTTGAGGAACGGCTTGAGACCAGAGGGCCATTTGCCGACCCGGTAAATCCGTCGGAACTGCGGGCGCTGTAAGGCGATTGCATGGCTGACGTGCCGGCGATACCATGCGCCGCAGCCAATCATAGCTGGCAATAAACTTCGCTTATCACCTTGTCGTCGCGCCGGTAATCCGGGCGCGCGATAAACGTTGTTTCGGTCAGGTGCAGGACTACCGCGTCCCGCACCTTCAGCATTTTCCAGCCGGCCCGTTCCCCGCTCGCGCTGCCGCCGGCAAGCTGGTAGCAGCGCACCAGCTCATCGCCGTGTTTATCCCTTCCATAAATGTGCGGCTCGACGATGCGCGAGAAACCGTGGTAGCGCAGTTCTACCACTCTTAACTCGCGGATTGCCTGGCAGATTGTTTCGTTCATCTCGAAGACGTCCATTTCCGGTATAAGAAATTATCGGCAAGACCGAGGCGGCGGCATGACAGCACTGCGGGACTGTGGGCCATAGGTATCCGGTCTGCCGCTCGCCCGGCTTGCGTCACCAGAGCCCTTTGCCATGAGGGAAAGTGCCAATGCATATCGAGCCCAAGCACGCCACGTACCGGTTTCGGCACCAGGTGCACCGCGGCATTTAACAGAAAAGGCTGGAGCCTCGATAGTGGCGGCGGCAATAGCGGAGTTTTGGCCATAATGCTCAAAAACTCGTGAACGATGTCCGAAGATTCAAGGATCGGTAGTATGTTCTCGCAGAGCGCTTTACATGCAGCGTCGGATGACGGCGCATTGTTTGCTCCATAGAGTCTGGCGGAGGTTTTTCCTTCCGCATAGAACGCATCGCGCTGCGGGTCCCCGAGAGGGTGAACGAAGGCATGATAGGCTTCAAGAAAGCCGTAGGCAGCGGTCGCATGGACCCATGTGAGCAGATCCGGATCGTCAGCGCGATATTCCACTCCCGATGGAGTCACGCCCCGTATCCGGCGATGCATGACTCCGACAGCTGCGATCATTTCTTCAGCGCGGCTTCGCGCTGCATAGACGGTCACCATTGCAGCAAATCCTGTCCGCTGTATGCGTTGCCGGGGATGAGTACGAAAACTTGTATGCTCCCATACGCCGCTTCGGACTGAAGGATGCGCCAGTTCCAGCAACACGGCCGAAATTCCACCGATAAACAATGCGACTGGATTTTTAAAGATGTGCCACGATACCGAATCCGCGCTGACCAGCGCCGGCTCGCCAATCGGCGTCAGAAAGTAGTCCGCCGATGATGGTGCGGGATAGAGCAGTTGGCTTGCCTGGCCATCAAGCCAGTCTCGAAGTGAAGAAGGCAGCCATATCATCTTGCCGAAGTCCTTGCCATCGACTGCTTGCCGCACAATGTGCGCTAGGCCGGTTTGACCGGCGATGCCGGAACCGACTGTGTGCCCGTTCCGGTTATCTCTACCGCTTCAGCGGTTTCAGCAGGTTCTGTGGTTTCGGTCGATTCCGTCGAATCTAAAGGGCCGTTAGCTTGAACGGCCTCCGGCGTGACACCTTCCAGTTCGGCTTCACGCGCCAGATCAATCATCAGTTCATCCGCGATGACGAGCATCAGCTTGAGTTCGCGTGGACTCAGCGTGCGCGGTTTTTTATCCATTACGCATAAGCTGCCAATCACATGACTACTTTCGGTGCGCAGCGGGACACCGGCGTAAAAACGGAATCCATGGCCGCGCAAGAATTCATTACGGGCAAAGCGAGGGTCACGCGCAATGTCCTCGACCACCAACGGGGCATTGCTTGCGACAACATGGGTGCAGATTGATGAATCGCGAGAAGCCTGGCGAGACTTAAGCAACTCCTCCGAAAGACCAAACGCTCCTTTCCACAACTGCAACGAATCGTCAATCAGCGAGACAAGGCCAATAGGCATGTCCACGGCTTCGGCGACACTGCGGGCAATGCGGTCGAGCAGGGGAGTTTTATCCGCAGCAAGTACGCCACTCGCCTGCAATGCCTGCAGCCTTTCCATTTCTTCGGCGGGCAGGGGTGGAGGCACAGCGACCAGGGGGACCGCCGTTTGTTGCATGATGTCTTCGACGATATGGGCGGCCATATCGAGGTTCGTCGCGGCGGCATGTGCGCCGGTGTCGGCAGCAAGTTTTTCCGGCGTGCCGCTACCGTTGGCAAGGTTCCACAAGCCTAATACGATCTTGATATGGCCGATGCGTGGCTTCAGGCGGCGGCAGATAAAGCGTGCGTACGCTTTCGGCATGGGGTTCAGGTAGGACAGGCAAATCACATCCACCCCTGCGAGGTCAAGGTTATTGATGGCATCGAGCGCGATGGCCGACGCAGGCAAGACGCGTGTACCGATGCCACGGCTCTCCAGCGTATGCGCGAGTAGCAGTGCAGCCGCTGCATCAAGTTCTCCACGGCCTGCTATGCACAATACCGGCGTGCCCAGCCAGGGGCGCGTCGGCTCTTCCGACGTCTCCTCCGGCTTTGCCGTGAGCATGTCGTGCAAATCCTCGACGATCGCACGGAAGCCATCGGCTACGTTCCTGCGATCTTCTTTGGAGGCGCCGCGCTCGCGGGAGTTTTCCGCAAGGCGTAGTGTTTCCATTCCGACCTGGTCGTAAAATTCGAGCAGGGAATGTTCGGCCACCTCGGTTTCCGCAATCTCGACCGCTTCTTCAACATTGCCGGCAAGTAGGCGCTGGTACAGGCGCTCCTCGGGGGATAGTACCGGGTCGCTCCCCAGTAGCACGTCAATAAATGCCAGTTGTGGCACGTACCGTCCCATCACCACCATGCACACGGTGAGCGGGGTGGCGAGAAAAAGGCCCACGGGGCCCCAAAGAAGAGTCCAGAAAATTGCCGACAGAATGACCGCCATCGGTGTCATCCCGGTGCTCGACCCATATAGCCATGGCTCAATCAGATTGTTACTGATGAGTTCAAGAATGACGACCAGTGCGGCTGTCCATAGCAGCATGCTCCATCCCGGATCAACCGCGAAAGCCAGTGTCAGTGGAAATATGGCAGCGATGACCGGGCCAAGATAGGGGATGAACCGCAGCATCGTCGCCAGCAAAGCCCACAGGAACGCACCAGGTACGCCTATCAGATACAGTCCAAATCCGAGCGGCACGCCGTAGCTGGCATTCACGACAAGTTGCATCAGCAGGTAGCGGCTTACCCTGCTGGCGGCTTCATTCAATGCCTCGGTCGTACGGTGCAGGTCGCTCCCCGCGAGGCGAATGAAGCGATCGCGCAGATCGCTCGGCGCCAGCAGAACGAAGAATATAAATACAATCACCAGGCCAGCCGTACCCACCGGACCCAGCACGGAGCCAAGCACACTCTTGATGACATCAAGCGGCTGACGTTCGGCAGGTTCTATGCGGACAGGTAGCGGCTCCTTATCGCGTTTGCCATCGGTATTCTTGCTGTCGGTTCCCGTCGCTTCTGAGAGCTCTCGCCCGAGTGCCTGAATGACCGCGGTCGAGCGGTCGATGGCCCCGCCACCCGGCGCGGCAGCGCGGATCGACCGAATTTTGTCCTGCATGGTCTTCTGATAGGTCGGCAGGTTGTTGGCCAGACCGACAACCTGCGTTCCCACCAGAAAGGAAAGGCCTGTAATCACCGCCACCGCTGACGAGACGACAAGCAACACAGCCGCGGAACGCGGGAGATGCGTGCGCCGCAGCCAATTCACCGGCGGCGCGAGCATGAAACTAAGGAGTACCGCCAGCGCAAACGGAACGAATATCTCGCGCCCGAAGTAAAGCGCAACGATAGTTAGGACGACCGTCGCCGCTGTGTTGATCCCTGAACTGGATGGGGCTGAGGTTTCAGACACTGGCTTAAGAATGCATAAAGAAAAGACGACTATTGTGAAATGTCTTTCGCAACAATAAAGACATGAAATGCTTAATTTACTTATTGTCCAACGCAAGAACGGCACAGCCTTTTACTGTCATGCCGGGCGATACGACTACCTGACTCCTTGGTTAGGCAAGTCTGGGGACTTCGCGTTCCCCGTCCGCAATGGCATCGATTGCGCGATCACAACACGAAGTCGACCATGATCGTCATCGTCCAACCAACGAAAAAGGGCCCGCACAACAGTGCAGGCCCTTTGTGTCTCTTACTGATTGCCGTCAGAAAAGAGTCACAAACGGATAATAGGCTTTGCTTCTCGGTTGGCATTGAGGTTCCTCAAATTGCGCGTCGGTAATTGACTTCGCAATATCATTCCTCCTTGGCCAGCATCACGCCATACGTCATGCCGAGTTCTTTCAGCATGCGACGGTAGGCTGCAGAAAGGCGATCGGCGCGTTGAGGCACTTCAATCCCTGGACTCAGCGGCAGGCGCTTCGGGCGTTGCGACTCCAGGATTTCAAGGTCTTGCTTAAATATGTTGCCCTGGAATGCGCGCATCTGCTCATCGGTAGATACCGTGTCCGTCATCGCGAGGACGATCCACGCATGGCAATGTTCTTCATCAAGCGCCTGCACATGCAGGCTGATTGCCTCGGTATACTCTTGCGGTTCTTTAGGCAGTTTAGTCAGAATGGCGGACAGCGGACGTACCACGCGATACGTGTACTCCATCATGGAACCGCCCGATGCGAGCAGGGTGGATGCGGGTTGATAGGCGAGGCACTCGGTCGCGATAACGCCTTTCATCCCATGCTGGCCGAGACCATCGTCGAAGGTCGATACCTTGTAATCGGGCACCGCAGTAAACATTGGGTCGCCGAGTACGCCGACATGCACGAAACCTAAATGCGCCATGTCCAGAAAATTTTCAATAATGCGCGGCCCGCAGGCATTGACCGGATACGGTCCGCACAGGACCTTTCGCAGTGCCGGATCGGCGTATTCAGGGAAGGGGAAGAGCGATACGCCTGGTTTGCCTAGGCAAATCCAGACCAGGCCATAGGCTTCTTGCGCAAGAAAGCTGCGGGCACAGGCATTTCGGGGCGGTTTATCATGGGGATGCGCAGGTTGCAGCCGGCATTGTCCGGTCGCGTCGAATTGCCAACCATGATACGCGCAGACGACACGATCCTTATCGACGCGGCCGAGTGACAGGCGGGCGCCGCGGTGCGGGCAGCGATCGTCCCAGGCATGTACCTCGCCATCATTGCTGCGCCAGACGATCAGGTCCTGTTCCAGCAGTCGCACAGGTTGCATGAAGCCGGCTTCCAGCGATGCGGCACTGGCAACCGGATGCCAGTCATTCAGTAATAGTTTGTCCATGCTATTCATTGATGTCCAAAACGCCAGCGCTGCGGGCCATAGCTTGCGCCCAGCATCGGCCGCGGCAACTCGCTCGGGGTGCTGTCTCGGATCGTCTTCCGGTGGCATGGAGGGGTTGCGATGTCATAGGAGCGTCAGGACTAATGCCGGATTAGCCTGGATTCTGAACGAGTAAGCCGGTATCAGTGCGACCACAGCCGTAAAGAGGACGTTCCCTTCCACCGTCCTGTCAGTCCGGATACTGCCTGGCTGCCTCGGGCATCGACCCGATCTGGCCGAAGGAGGCGCTGAAGGCCGACTTATTGCGCTGCGCTGGCGTGCCTAGTCGGATGTGAAAGGTATTGGAGCGCGCTTCTTTTGCATACCGGAAAATTTCCGTATACCCCGGCGGGAAAACTATGTGCGTATCCGCATTTTTCCATGCTCACCCGAGCAAACGAGGACGTCTGCGGCATGTACCTCCATGTATCCATGGGCTCAAGGATGCAAGCACCTGTAAAGGTTCAACCGCACGAACAACCACCGCATATACTGGACCTCAGGCAATTACATCAACGCTTGTTCAATATGAGGACATGATCATGAAACATTCACTTATTTTGGCGTCCTTGCTCGCGACAACTGCTGCCGCTTATGCGCAGACCGGCACCCCATCGACGCCCTCCAGGACGGAGCAGCAGGGAACTGGTACGGAGAAACAAACGGGGATGCATCACCGTGGCCATGATGGCCGGCATGGCCGACCGGATGCAAAGAAAATGTCAGAGAATCAGGTGTCAACGCTGGACACCGACAAAGATGGCAAGGTTTCCCGTCAAGAATTTCTTGCTCGTCAGTCCGAAGCGTTTTCGAAGGCAGATACCAATTCGGATGGCTACGTGACGGCTGACGAGCTGGCGGCCCGCTACGAGAAGCATCATGCGGACATGCACGCAAAACGCGATGCAAGAAATAAGGCCAAACCTAATGAATCAGGGGCAGCACCCAATTCATCGGACGCAGCCACCCCTCAGGCGAAATAAGTCAGGTTGCTTCAATAACCGGGGCCGTGGATTTCAACGAGCCCGGTTATTGATGGAGGAATTTATGTGTCTGTTGTAAGGCGCTTTTAAATGCCGTTTCGCGCCAATTCTTTTCTACGATGAACTTGCCGGCAGGTCGAGGTGTATTGAGTGGGGCAAAAGAATGGCAAAGGAATGGCAAAAGAATGACTACGACTTCGGTACAAACCCAACCAGCTCTGCGTCCTGCAACAACACGATATTGTTATCCGCGGCATAGGCGCGGGCCTGGGCCGTTAACGTGCCAAGTGTCATGTAGACAGGACGAGCAGCCGCCTTCTGTGCCGCCGCGTTTAACGCCTTCAATGGTTCTATGCCAGTGCCGGCGGCCTTCCAGCGCTTGCAGGCGACCAGTGATTTGCCGTCACTGCCCGTGATTTCGAAATCGGCGGCATCGGTCGCACACCGGCTAACCGTATAGCCTCGCTGTTTATAAGCCTGCTCCACCGCCGCGGAAAAATCGCGCCATGACATGTCGGCGAACACCTCTCGCGCACGTGCCACACGGGACGGACTGGGAGCGCGCAACTGCTTCCATGCGGCGATCACACCGATGACAAAAAATGGGAAACCGGCGGACGGGGCCAGTATCGCGTACTGGCGCGGCAGCATCACGCTGGCGATCAGTGACAGCACGATGGCAATGACAAAACTGATCCACCAGCGCGAACGCAACAGGATGGCAAACAAGGATCTTTCCGCCATTTTCAGTTTCATGCGACACCTCGGATAGCCAGAGTCAATCGAGACGTTGTGGTAGATCGTATGCTGCTATGCATTGCTTGCTCCGGCGTGTGAATAGTGCCGGCATTTTACTGGCGTCGGACGTGCCGTGCATCAAATGCCGCCTCTTAAAGCGCCATATGCGCGAACCGCCCTTGTGTCGGCCTGGAAACCGCTGCTAGAGATTTATGCCGTGACAGCGTAAGATGCAGGACTTGCAACACGGACGAACCGGGCCGGCTGGATCAGCAAGGAACGGAACCGTGCCCTCAACTTACCCTGATTTCCTATGCCTCCACCCCAAGAAAACGTCAGCATGGCGCTGTTCTGTGATTTTGAAAACGTCGCCCTCGGAGTGCGTGACGCCAAATATGAAAAGTTTGACATCAAGCCGGTGCTTGAACGTCTACTGCTCAAGGGGAGCATCGTGGTCAAAAAAGCCTATTGCGACTGGGACCGCTACAAAGGCTTCAAGGCGACCATGCATGAGGCTAACTTTGAACTGATCGAGATTCCGCATGTGCGTCAGTCCGGCAAAAACTCCGCAGATATCCGCCTGGTCGTCGACGCACTGGATCTTTGCTATACCAAGTCCCATGTCAACACCTTTGTTATCATCAGCGGCGATTCGGATTTTTCGCCGCTGGTGTCCAAGCTGCGCGAGAACGCCAAGCATGTGATTGGCGTCGGCGTAAAGCAGTCGACGTCGGATCTGCTGATCGCCAACTGCGACGAGTTTATTTTCTATGACGACCTGGTCCGAGAAAGCCGACGCGCGGCAGCCAAACGCGATGCGCGGGCAACGTCGCCGGCGCCGAGACGTGCGCCGGATGAAGAGCACCGTCGGAAGGAAGAACTTGAGTCGCGTCGCAGCCAGGCAATCGATATGGCCGTGGAAACCTTCGAAGCACTGTTTTCCGAGCGCGGTGACAGCGGCAAGATCTGGGCGTCCGTACTGAAAGAAGCAATCAAGCGACGCAAGCCTGATTTCAGCGAGTCGTACTATGGCTTCCGCACTTTCGGCAATCTGCTTGAAGAGGCACAGAGCCGTGGCCTGCTCGAGTTTGGCCGTGACGAAAAGTCTGGCGCTTATGTGTACCGAAGCAACAGCGCCACACCGGTCCGCGAACCGGTTCCAGAGACACCAAAAGCCGCACCGATTGACCTGATGGTCGCGGTACCCGTGGACGCTCCTGTCATCGTGGCTCCGGCCATGGAGCCGGATTCTTCAGAGGAGACCGCCGGCAAGAGCGAGCCGCGCCGGCGCGGACGTGGGGGACGCAAGACCGCGGCAAAAAAGGCGGACACTGCATCGCCCGCAGCATCGTCGATGTCGCTGCCGCTTGATGCGATTCCTGAGGTGCCGGTACAGCCTGCCGTAGCTGTACCAGAGTCGGCGGCGAGACCAGAGGCACCAGAGTCACCATCGCGATCAGCTGCCGAAACGGTGCAATCACCAGGGGAAAATCTTGTGACATCCGATACCCCGGCAAAAACCCCAACCAAGCCGGCACGGAAAGCCACAACCCGCGGCAGACGTCCGCGCAAGACCGAAATTACAAACGGGAACGAATAAGCGCTGGGCCAGGGTACTGTTGAGGCGGCTGCATCGAGTAAGCCAAGCGGCGTCAACGTAAGGCGGACCCAGACAGCAGATAAATCAGTTGAGTGCTGCCACGCCAGTCGCACGCAGGGACAGCGCCTGTACCAGAAATTCCTCAAGCTCATGGGCAGCGAGTGGCCGTGCAAAGAGATAGCCCTGCGCCTCGTCGCAGTCGACCGAGCGAAGATACTGCAAAGTCTCTTCGCGTTCGACGCCTTCGGCCACCACCGACAGGTCAAGCGAATGCGCCATGTCAATGAAAGCCTTGATCACCCGGAAATTGCCATTGTCATTGTCCTGCTGATTGACGAAGGAACGATCCAGCTTCAGCACATCAAGCGGGAAATGGCCAAGATATGCAAGACCGGAATAACCAGTGCCGAAATCATCGACGGCAAGCGATATGCCCAGCTTTTTCAGTTCGCGAAAAGCGTCAGCCGATTGTTTCATGTCTTCAATCAGCGCGCTTTCCGTCAGCTCCAGTTCGAGCTGTGAACTATGCAACCCGGCATGCTGCAAGGCCTGAGTGACATGCTCGATTAAGTGTTTGTTCCTGAGCTGAATTGCCGACAGATTGACCGACACGCGCAACGCATGCCCCAGCTTGTTTGTAAGCCGCTGGGTTTCCATGCACGCATGTTCCAGTACCCATTTACCGATCTCATTGATCAGGCCGCGTTCTTCGGCGATCGGGATAAAGTCCAGCGGCGACACGCGCCCCAGGTGAGGATGATTCCAGCGTATCAGCGCTTCCATGCCCACTACAGTCATGGATTGGAGGTCAAGCCGCGGCTGATAGTGCAGTTCGAGCTCATTGCGCTCGAGCGCCCGGTACAGCGAGTTTTCCAGGGTCATGCGTTCCTTCGCCTGGATGCTCATTTCCTCCTTGAAAAACCGGTAGCAATTCCGCCCGGACGACTTGGCCTGATACATTGCGGTATCGGCATTTTGGCACAGTACTTCCTTGCTTGCGCCATCCTGTGGGTACATGCTGATGCCGATCGAGGCGCGCGCGAACACTTCATGTCCATCCACGTGAACCGGTTCGGCGAATGCGGAAATCAATTTTTCGGCGATGCGTGTTGCCGATACAGCGCCCTTGGTGCAGCGTGCCGCAACGACAAATTCATCTCCGCCGAGACGCGCGACGATGTCTCCCGGTCGCAAATTACTCCGGAGTCGTTGCGCCACCTCGCATAGCAGCATGTCGCCCGGTGTATGGCCAAGAGAATCGTTGATTTCCTTGAAGCTGTCGAGATCCAGAAAAAACACGGCAACCGTTCCGTTCTGATCGGCTATTTCCAGCATGTGCTGCAGCCGTTCATTGAGCAACGCGCGGTTGGGTAATCCGGTCAGCGTGTCGTGCGTGGCGAGTTGCTCCAGCCGCGACTCCACCTGTTTGCGTTCGGTGATATTGGTGACAAACGCGGTAATCGACCGTCCATTGCCTTGCGGGTCGCGATCGATGTTGGCATTGACCAGCACGAACACGTCGCCGCCATTCTTGTGACGGATGACGGCTTCCTTGGCATGAATTACCAACATGCCGTCGTGCGTCGACAACGCATTGCCAAACGGAGAAACCGGAAACAGCACGGAAATGTTGTGGCCGATCAGCTCAGCTTCCTGATAGCCGGCAATATCGCACAGTGCAGGATTGACGTCGAGGAGCGCACCTTCCGCGTCGGTCAGGATATAACCAGCCGGCGTCATTTCAATCACGTCCCGGAAACGCTGCTCGCTGGCGCGTATGGTGTTTTCGGCTTCGCGCCGTGCAGTGATATCGTGAAAGTACACCGAAATGCCGTCTTCATTCGGATATACGCGGATCTCTATCCAGGCATGGGAAGGTGGCCAATACGTTTCAAAGAATGCACGCTTGCCGGTTTCCATTACCTGCCTGTAGTAGGTCATGATGGAAGAATCCAGTACCTCCGGCACCACTTCCCATAATATCTGGCCAATCAGCTCATCTCGGTTGCGCCCGATGAAGCGCGCAGTTTTTTCGTTGACATAGATGGCGCGCCAGTTGCGATCGAGCGTGAAGAACGCATCGCCAATGCTTTCCACAATGGCCGCCAGGCGGTCCTTGGATTTTTGCAGTTCCCGCTGGGTCTGATACCGCTCGGTCACGTCACGTCCGGTCGCGTACATGAGCTTCTGGCGTTCCGACCATCGTACCGCGAGCGACAGGTAGCCGATGCTGCCATCCTTCTTTATCCAGCGGTTCTCGAAATCACGGACGGTGTTGTCGCCGGAACGCAGGCCGGCATCGATCAACTTGGTGAGGTCGGCGTCTTCCGGATGCAGGAACTCGCCATATTGCCGTCCTATCAGTTCATGAGGTTCGAATCCAAGTGCATCGCGTACCGCATCGTTGACGCGAAGGAAAGTGCCGTTCTCGTCAAGCAGTGCGAGGATGTCGAGCGAGTTTTCAATCAGCGCCTTGTTTTCTTCCGCCAATTGGGCAAGGCGGTTGGCAACTTCAATCTCGTCGGTGATATCGCGACCGATGCCGCGATATCCCTTGAAAACCTCATTCTCGAAAACCGGTTCGCCTGAGATGCTCGAGTGGCGCACCGCTCCCTTTATTGCGACAAAAGTAGAATAATGAAGATCTTTGAAGGGCTCTCGCCGGTCTACCCTTGCGCGATACTCAAGAAGCCCGGGTTGCGCGGGATCAGCGGCGCGTTCCGTCCGGGTTTTCCCGATCACGTCGGCGGGCAGTGTCCCCCAAAGGCGATACAAGCCATCCGAAATAAAGGTAAAACGGCCTTCTTCATCCGTTTCCCAATACCAGTCTGACGACAGTGCGGTCAGGCTGCGAAAGCGTTCCTCGCGCTTGCGGATGTCTTCTTTCGCCTGACGTTCAGCCGTAACATCGCGCGATACGGCCACTGCGCCCAGCTTGACGCCCGTCAGTGGATCGACCAGGACTTGCAGCGTTGTGCCGAACCAGCGGTAGGCGCCTGCCTTGTCCCGGATCCGGAATTCGACCAGGGCAACATCCGACGCGCCGAGTACCTGGCGGGCTACTTCATCACGAATGGTGTTGATGTCGTCGGGATGGACATAGTCGTAGACCTTGGTCCCCAGCATCTGCGACTGCCCATAGCCCAGGATCCGGGTTACGGAAGGCGATACATAAAGGTACTCTCCTGTATCGGCTGCGTGATGGCTGATGATGTCCGAACTGTTGTCCGTCACCAGGCGATAGGTCGCCTCGCTCTTGGCGAGCTTGGCAAGGCTTTCGCGCTGCGCAGAGATATCGACGATGGCTCCCATGTAGCCTTCGTAGACGCCGGTAGCGGAAATGCGCGGCGCTGCTGCATGCATCACCCATCGCACCGAACCGTCGCTTTTGACGATCCGGTATTCAAGCTGGTATTCCCTTTTTTCTTGCTTCGCACGGACAATCAGCGGGCTCAATCGCTGACGGTCGTCCGGATGCATGAACTGCGCCCAGATTCTCGTGGGAAGCGAGCACTGCTCACCCAAGACTTCGTAAGCGGACTGGTTGAGGTAGGTACAAACATCGTTGCAATCCGACATCCAAAACAGGATGGAGGCCGAATCTGCTAGCTGACGAAGACCGGCAGGGATGCCGTCCAGGTTCAAGGGGGCCATTTATTATAAGAATAGGAAATTGAACTGGCAGGGGCGATTTACAGTACCGGAACGGCGTTGTGGTTTCTGTACGGCAAGAATACCGCGCAGTGCAGGATTAATCCAGAAAAGTGGCGTAGAACAGACGATCTTTGGGGACGGGAGCCATTTGAATGACTGATTTACGACGGAAACAGCAGGGGAGTCAGAGAATATTAAATAACAGGCAAGGAAGGGCGTAAGGGAACACCGGATTGCCGTGCAGGTAGTCAAGCGAGGCGTGTCCGGCTCCTACTACGTACTACCGCCGGTACGCCTCGCCTTGCACTGCTTCAGGCAGCGCCGTAGATGGGCGCGATAGCCCCGCTGCCAAGTTGATTGGACGTCGATGCCAGAAACACGATAGTCGCAGCGATTTGCTCCGCTTTCGGCCACTGGCTGAAGTCTGCATCAGGCATGGCCGCACGGTTGGCTGGCGTGTCGATAATGGAAGGGGCCACAGCATTGACCAGGATGCGCGGGGCCACTTCGGCGGCCAGGGCTTGGGTCAGTGCAGCGACGCCAGCCTTGCTGGCAGTATAGGCAGTGGTGAATTTGCCCAGGCGCGGCTCCAGGGACTGCCGCGCCGCGACGTTCACAATTCGACCACTTCCGTCACCGAATGCCTTGATCGCTTCGCGACAGCACAGATAGGTGCTCACCAGGTTCATGTTGAGCATTTTCATTAACACTGCCTTGTCGGATTCCCCGATGGGCGCAAAGGCAAAGCCACCCGCAATATGAATGGAGGCGCTTAACTTTCCCGCAGCGGCATACAAGGCGGCGACCTGGGCTTCGTCGGACAAGTCGCAGGGTACGAGGCTGAGCCTGTCGTTGGCCCGCAGCGCCTTTGCTTCGGTTTCATTAATGTAGGGAATCACACAGCGTGCGCCGGCTTTCAGCAGGGTGTCGACCACCGCCGCACCCAATGCGCCGGTGCCGCCGGTGACAACGACTGTCTGGTTGGAAAAATCCATATAAAACCTCCGTCAAAATTTTGGGCTCCAAGCTTACTTGCTTCCGTTGTGCCCGGCAATTTGGAATTCCGTCTTTTTCACTTCATCGCAAATACGCAAGACATACGCCAGACGATTCCGAATGGCGACTCAGGATGCCAGCATGGCGTTGATCCGTCTGGCCAGCAAATCGAGTGCAAAAGGTTTGGTCACCAGTTCTGTGCGGCCTTCGAGTGCTTCTGTGCGCGCATCGGAGTCCTCGACAAAGCCGGTCAGATACAGCACCTTCAGATCCGGCCGGCGCACTCTGGCATGTTGGGCAAGCTGGCGACCGTTCATCCCGCCCGGCAGGCCAATATCGGTAACCAGCAGGTCCAGCGGCGCATCGGAGTCCAGCATGGCGAGGGCCGAAACCGTGTCTGCCATGGCTATTGGCGAATAGCCCCATTCGGCGAGCATTTCGGTAAGGACGTGTCGTATATCCTCTTCGTCTTCCACGACCATGATCCTGCCGCGACTTGCTATCGGAGGCGTGGGCTCAGCACCGGCAGGGATCGCCGTTTGGGGAAGTGCATTACCCAGGTAACGCGGAAGGTAAAGCTTTACCGTTGTGCCGGTGTCGGGCGCCGAGTCGATACGGACGTGGCCGCCCGATTGCGTGACAAAGCCATAGACCATCGATAGTCCGAGTCCGGTGCCCTGACCTTGAGGCTTAGTGGTAAAGAATGGGTCGAAGGCACGGCTGAGAACGTCGGGCGGCATCCCGCTACCGTCGTCGATCACGCTCAACATGACATATTGGCCGTCAGGGACAGTATTCGGTAAGCCTGCGACCGCGCTTTCCCTGGTGACATTGGCAGAAGCAATCGTGAGCAGGCCGTTGCCAGCCATGGCGTCGCGCGCATTGATGACCAAATTGAGAACGGCACTTTCCAGTTGATTCGCGTCGCATAATGTGGGCCATATGTCTTCAGTCAGCTCGGTACGCATGACGATGCCGGGGCCGACGGTACGCTGAAATAAATCTTTCAGCGAGCCCACCAGTTGATTGACCGATACGGGCTTGGGCGCAAGAATTTGCTGGCGTGAGAATGCCAGCAGGCGCTGCGTCAGTGTTGCAGCCCGGTCAGCTGCACTCTGCGCGCCCTCAATGTAGCGGGTCAGGTTATCCGTCTGGCCCTGGTCGAGGCGAAACTGCAGGATCTCCAGGTTACCCACCAAGCCGGCAAGCAGGTTATTGAAATCGTGAGCGATGCCACCCGTCAGTTGTCCAACAGCTTCCATTTTTTGTGCCTGACGCAAGGCTTGTTCAGTATGTTGCAGGGTCTCGGCCTGCCGCTTCTGCTCGGTGATATCGCGAGCAAGCGCATGGATGAACGACGCGTCCGGAACAGCAGTCCATGACAGCCAACGGTAAGATCCGTCGCGATGGCGGTAGCGATTTTCAAAACGTAGTGTTTTGATGCCATGTGCCAGTCGTCCAGCCTCCGCCAGCGTTGCGTCGAGGTCGTCCGGATGAATCAGCTCCATGAACGGGCGGCCTTTGAGCTCATGCTCCTCCCATCCGAGCAAATCAAACCATGCGGGATTGGTTGACATGATGGTGGAGTCGAATCGGGCAACCAGCATGATATCGGTTGACAAGCGCCACATGCGGTCGCGATCCGCAGTGCGGTAGGCAATCTCTTTTTCAAGATGGGCATTCAGGTCCGCCAGTTGCTCGGAACCGAGCTTTTGCTCGTGCACATCCGTGTTGGTTCCGATCCAGCGCGTGATACGTCCGACGCTATCACGCAAGGGCAGCGCGCGTGAAATGAACCAGCGCCACTCTCCGGTCGCCCCTTCCCGAAGCCGATATTCGTTCTGGTAGGTAGTGCCACGGTTTAACGCCATTTGCCAGTTGGCCAGCGTAGCGGGGTGGTCGTCGGGATGCACCACCTTGATCCATGTATTGCCGTCGAGTTCACCGGGCACGACCCCGGTATATTCATAAACACGCTGGTTAAACCAAAAAATATTGCCATCGCTGTTGGCGACCCACGCGTGGTTTGGCATGGCTTCGGCCAACGTCCTGAATTCCCGCTCGCGCGCGGCGAGCTCTTCCAGTGCCTGCTTCAGGTCGTTGATGCTCTGCGTGGTTCCGTACCATTTCACGATCTTGCCGGACGGGTCCCGGCGCGGATATGCACGTGAATGCATCCAGTAGTAAGCGCCACCAATCATGCGGATACGCAGTTCGATGTCGTAAGGTGCGCCGGTTGACAAGGCGGTGTTCCAGGCTTGTAATGCGCGATCACGGTCGTCGGGATGCGTAGCGTTGTGCAAGGATTGCCCCAGACCCGAAGTGCCGGTCCAGTCGTACCATCGCTGTGAGATCCGGTCCAGTTGACCGTCAGGAAGCGCAGTCCACTGGACGTGAGGATTCAGTTCGACCGTATGCCGGTAGTGGTCCTCGCTGTCGCGCAGCTCGGCTTCCGCGCGGTCGCGCGCCTGCTCTGCAAGGACTTGCGCCGTTGTCTCCGTACAGATGCAAATCACGCCGGCAAACTGTCCGGTATCATCGCGCACCGGCGAATAGGAAAATGTGAACCAGGTCTGCTCCGGGTATCCGTTGTGCGTCAGTGTGACCGGCATATTCTCGAAGAAAGCGGATTCTCCCTGCATGGCGCGTTGAATGATCGACATGATTTCCGAGTCAACCAGTTCTGGCCAGACGGATGTAAATGACTGACCCAGCGCCTCGGGATGACGGGGGCCGAGTATGGGGCGATAGGCATCGTTGTACACATAGAGGAGTTGCTCTCCCCACAGCACGAACATCGGAAACTGCGATCCCAATATCAGTTGGACTGTATTGCGGAGCGCTCGCGGCCACGTGTCGGGCCCGCCAAGCGCAGTTTTGCACCGGTCAAGATCACGGCCAAGGGCGTCGATCTGGTCGCTGGCGCGGGAAAACGGATACTGGAGAGATTGTTCTGCCATGGCGGGCCGCAAGCGTGCGAATGATTGCCTATTGCTGAGAGAACGCCAATCATGCCATACCTTTAACCAGGCACCGCGCAGGCCACACCTTCGAAAACGGAGAGATTTAAAGAGAGTTCGTTGCTTAATGACAACTTGAAGCGGATTGTACTGTGCCGCGCCTGTCTTTTTCACTACGATGAGGTATGTCCGCCGTGCCCTGAGCACTGCGGCTGAAGGAATTTCAGTCTGCTGCGGTCAGGCGCGATAGCGCTCTCATGGTCAAGAGGAGAAGTGAAAATGCTTAAACTGATTTGCTTGTTGTGGGGCCATGCAAGACCGATGGAAACCGTCGACACCATGATTGAAATGGCGCTCTCGAATAGTTATCAATGCGAACGATGCAAGAGCGTGGTGCATATACGCGGGTAGCCGAACCCCTTGGGACCAGCCATGACCGGAGCCAGCCTTATTTGATGCATCAGGTGCCGTAACATCGGCAACAACGCTTCGCGGAGCTTCCGCGCACCGGAAGCTCCGTAAGCACGATTGCTTTGCTGTAAGAAGATCCCATTCAGGTCACGCTGATCTGTATCTTCTTCGGCTGAGCGTGCGCTGCTTTGGGGATGCGCAGCTTCAAAACTCCATGGTTGAATTCTGCAGCCGCGTTTTCCGCGTCAAGTTCTTTCGACAGAGTAAATGACCTGCGATAGCGCGGTACCTTGATTTCGGCGTGGCTCGACTGCATGTTCTCCGGTGCATCGATCGCAACCTCACCTTCGATGATCAGGCTATCGGTGTCGAGCTGGAGATTCAGCTTGTCTTTTGGCACACCGGGCAGGTCGGCAAACAGCGTGATCCCCGAAGCATCCTCAATTACATCGACGGCTGGAGTCAGGGCCGGTTCCTGCCGCGCCGCAACGCGCGCGTCATTATTGGCATTGCTAGTGTTGACGGCGTTGGTGTGCTCGCCGTTGCCTGTCGTAATACTGGTATTTTCAGCCATGATCGTCCTCCATGTTCAATGTACCGAAATGCGCCGAGGCTGCGCTGCTTCGCGCCGTTTCACACTGATGCGCAGAACACCGTCAACATAACGGGCAGATACGCCATCGGGGTCGATATCGTCAGGCAAGCTTACCACTCGCTTAAATCGACCAGCGAAACGCTCGTTGATATGCACGGTGGCTTTCTGCTCCTCACTTGATAAGCTGTCCGTGCGCTCGCCGGCGACTGTCAGCACGCCGCGTTCGAGATTGACTTCAATCGAAGCCGGATCCAGGCCGGGCATGAACGCAAGCATTTCTACCGACTGTGGTGTGGTGCCGATATTCAATGCCGGAAATCCGCCCCTGCCAATGCCGCGTATGCTGGGTTCAATATCGAAAATCTGCTGGACTTCCCGTTGCAGGCGATCCATTTCAGAGAAAATATCGCGTGGGAACATTGATCTGTAAAGCATGCTGTCCTCCATACGGTTGAATGAATGTGGCTCAGACAAAAGCCCGTCACTGGCATGGGCTCGTATGCCTACTTTATGGTGTTCACACAAAAATTTTTCAAGCCCTTTGAATCTTAAAAATTCATGGTTCAGAGCCTAAGAAAACTGGAGGGTGTATTGAATGGTGCAGGCTTTTCTCAGGGAAAACCTGGCGGCGCAGAAGGTGCTGTAGAAGGACGCAACCGCTTGCCAAGAATAATAGCGAGGCCTATGCACCAGGCCAGCGAAGCTGTCCAGCCGGCGAGTACATCCGAGGGGAAATGCACACCGAGATAGACGCGTGAAAGACCGACCAGCGCGACGAAAGCCGCACCAAGCAAGAGTCCTGCTCCTGCGCCGCGCCGATGCCAGACAATCACCATCAGGGCGGCTACAAAAGCCATCGATTGCATCGCATGACCGCTTGGAAAGCTATAGGAAGTTTCCGGTGCAATGGACACCCACAGGTCCGGCCGAGTGCGTGCGAAAACTTGTTTGGCGGTTATGTTCAGAAGGAGAGCGCCGCCAAAGCCCAGCACCCAGTAGGTCAGACGTGCCCAGTGACTGCGGACGATCAGGTAGCCGGCCAGCGCCAGCGCGCAAGGTCCCAGCATGCGAATCGACCCGGCCTGTGAAAAGAACAGCATAACGTTATCGAGCATCGGCGTAGCATGGCTTTTCATGAACAGCAGGATAGGGCGATCAAATGAAAAAGTTTCCTTCTCAAGAACGTCTTCGGCCAGTTCGCCAAACAGGAAAAGGGGTGCCAGGACACCGGCAAACAGCAAGGCCATCTGCAGCCAGCGGCCATGCATCAGTCGTTGGATGGAACGCACTGCTCTGCGTGATTTGTTTTCCATGAAAATCGTTCTGGATAAAGGACTAGAAATTATGCGCTCGCCGGCTTAAGCAGGAAAAGCGGTTCGGGAGCCACGGTAAAGCGTAGCGGCGCCCGCAGCCAGAAAATTTCGCCATCGGTGGCGACCTTGGTCCATGCGGACAGAGCAAACCGTGGCTTGACCGTCAATTCTTTTGCGGCAAAACTGATGATGCTGTCGGCGTCATCCAGTTTGCCGAAGGCGCCGCGCAGTAAAAGACCGAGCAGCGTCAGTGTGCCAACAGGCCGCAGTGTGACCACTGCAAGCTGGCCTTCTGCGAGCTGTGATGCCAGCGGAATGCCGACCTGCTCTAGCTGCAAAGCGTTGTTACCGACAAAAACGGTCTTGGTCAGGATATCCCGCGCTTGTCCGTTTTCATCAATGCGTACACGCAGTGTCCTGTGATTCTGCCACAGGGTTACAAAGGCCGACCATAAGGCGACGAGCCGACTGCGTCCCAGTTGTTGCTTGTATGCTTCGCGGTCCTGCAGCAGCTTGGGATATAAACCCATACTCGCATTGACCAGAAAGATCCGATTATTAAGCAGGCCCACCTGAACCGGACAGACCTTCGCAGTCAGCAAGGCGCGTGTCGCATCGGCAAGGTCCTCTGGTATGCCATGCGTCCTGCCGAAATAATTAAATGTACCTTGTGGCAAGACACCGAAGGCGCAACCACTTCCCAGCACGGCCTGTGCGACAGTATTGATACTGCCGTCGCCACCGGCAATGATGACTACGCCAGAACCCTGGCGGGCGCGTTCAACCGTGCGATGGGCAGTTACATGCAAGGCCTTGGCGTCGTCGACGACCTCCAGGGTGTAATCGCGACCTGCGGCTTCCAATACACTGCGGATGATAGTGCATTTGGTCTCGGCATCCGTCCTGCCCGAACGGGCATTCACGATGACATGAAAGCAGGAGTTGTTACCTGGCGCTGAGGTCATGCGTTTGGAAAGTCTTTGCGTCTCCCGGCGGCATCATTTTTCACGCAGTATGGTAAAACTGGAGTACGCAGGGTAGCCATGTAGTCCATATTAAGCCTGTGCCAGGTTCGCAGCATATTGCGGTCGGTCAAGTCGATCCCAAAGTTTGGCTTGAACATCGGGAAAGGACGGATCTATCGCGGTTTTCCGAATACCTGCGTCCAGTAAATACCGGCATCGCTGGTTTGACTGATGGCAAACGCCGCGCCCATCTCGGAAAAATCGGGGTCCATGATGTTGGCGCAGTGGCCGGGACTGGCCAGCCAGCCCTTCATTGCTTCTTGTGGTGAGCCCTGACCGGCAGCGATGTTCTCTCCGATGCGTTGCCACCGATATCCCGCTCGCCGTGACCGTTCGGCGGCGGTGACGCCTTCTTTATCCTGGTGCTGGAAGTAATTTTGTTTTGCCATATCACTGCTATGCATCAAAGCCGCCTTCGCCAGTGTGTCGTTCCAAGCAAGCGGGCGTGCGGCGGGATACCGCTTGTCGCCGCAAACACGCGGTTTTGATCTCACCGCATTTACCAGATCGAGGACTTTTCTTCCAGCCTGCGCACTGGTGCCCATCGTTTCTGACAGCAAAGGTCGTGCAAGGATAATGCGCCATGTACCGGCCTCGTGCGACACGCCGATCAGCGTGTATTCAGGTCTTACCAGGGCTTCACAATATTTGTTCTTGATGGCGTTCATGGCTGCGTCAGCGTTTTGCGGACCGGACACCATAATGGCTTCGGCGCGCGCCATTCTGATACCAGCCTGTCTCAATGCATGATCCAGTTGATTGCCGCGTGATAAATTGAGTTGTGCGAGAGAGGGAAGTGATGTCAACGCATCGGCGTGTAGGGCCGGTCGCCCTTCACATGCTGGTGACGAAGCGCGATAGCGATTAATCAAGTTCTCCAGCTTGCTGGTTTCTTGCGGATTGGCGAAGGCACTGGATGGGCCAAGAGCGGCAACTAGCAGCAACGCCAACGAAGGAGCATATGGCAGGGTGATGCTGGTACTGGTTTTCATGTTCCCGTCTTCCTCTGTTCGTTGGGCCGCCCCAATATGCATAGCCTGTTGTGTTGGCAATCGTTGTGACAACCGTGCGAGGCCTTATGTTTCCTTCAGCAATTCGGCACCGATCTTCGAGCGGCGCTTTTTCAGCAACGCGAGGAAGGTTTCCGAAGCTACCGGCAGCGGACGGTCACGCAGGCGAACCACGTAAATGGTTCGGACAATCTCTGGATCCTTCAGGGGCCGTACTACAAGATGCGGGAGTGAAAACTGGAATAGTGCAAGGTAAGGGATAATACTGATTCCGACATTATTGGCGACCAGAGAAGCGACCGAGGCCAGATGGGCGACTTCCATGATGCCGTTGATTCTTGCCGGATGCAGAGCAGCGTCCAGCAGTTGTCGCACGCTGCTGTTGTGCGTCAGATGAATGAAGGGTTGCTGCTGCAGGTCTGAAGCCGACACCACCTTTTTGCTGGCAAGCGGATGGCTGTCATGCATCACGACATAAAAGGTATCGGTGCATAGTGGCTCAGCTTCCAGGCCCGCCATTTCGACGCCGGCCGCACACAATGCAAAGTCAGCACGGCCTCGCCGTACCAGTTCGAGACACTCGTCGGAGAGTGTGTCTGTGAGTTCCGTTGTCACCCCGGGATAGAGCTCACGGAATTCCTTGAGGACGACAGGCAGCCATCCGGCGGCGAGCGAGGGAAGCGCGGCAACGGCGACCCGGCCTTTACGCTTATCGACCAGATCCTTTAGCTCGCTGTGTACCAGTGTCAGCTCGGTCAGCAGACGCTTGGCCGATTCCGCGAAGACCCCACCCTCTGCCGTCAATTCGACACGCCGCGTACTTCGCGCAAACAGTTTGACGCCCAGTTCTGCTTCCAGCCCCTGTATCAACGCGCTGAATGCGGATTGCGACAGGAAGCATTGTTCGGCGGCACGCGTAAAGTTCTTCTGTTCCACCAAGGCGATAAAGGCGCGCAGGTCACGTGCCGAAATATTCATGATTAGCTTTCCGCATCATTGCTGTCGTGAATTTTATCCTGCATTTCAGATAAATCAATTGAAATTATCCGTAAATCGGATGAAATCGCTTGCCTATAATTGCTTTATCAGAAACGACATCGTGTGCCCGCCCTATGAACAATCTGCTGATTGGATCCGCCGCAGGATTTTCCGGCGATCGCACCGACGCCGCGCAAGCTGTTGTTGAGACATTGATACGGCGTGGCAAACCTGCCGCGCTTATTTTCGAAACGCTTGCCGAAAGGACACTCGCCCTTGCCCAGCTTGCACGGCGCGATAATCCGGCAATGGGTTATGAGCCCCTGCTTGCCGAACTGCTGACGCCGGTGCTGGCAAAATGCCTGGCGCACAAGATCGCGATCATCAGCAATTTCGGTGCTGCCAACCCAGTGGGCGCCGCGCGAAGAATTCAGCAGATTGCCGCAGAACAGGGGCTTCCCAGACCACGGATTGCAGTCGTGACCGGTGATGAAATCGCCGACGAAAAAGGAAAGGAACTCCTGCGTGGGCAGCTAGGCGACCACTTTGATCAGGATCGCTTTGTCTGCGCCAACGCCTACATCGGCGCCACTGCCATTGCGGACGCGCTGCGTGCAGGCGCTGACATTGTCGTCTGTGGTCGCGTTGCGGATCCTTCGCTGACACTTGGACCGGCCCTGGCCCACTTCAACTGGGCACTTGATGACTGGAACCGCCTGGCGCGGGGGACAATGGCGGGGCATCTGCTCGAATGCGGTGCCCAGGTGACGGGCGGATATTTCGCCGACCCCGGTTTCAAGGATGTGCCCGATATCGCGCATGTCGGCTATCCGATTGTCGAGATCGATGGCGACGGCAACATCGAGGTCAGCAAGTCAGAACCTACAGGTGGCATTGTCGATACGCGCACGGTCAAGGAACAATTGCTTTACGAATTGCACGACCCTGCCGCATACCTGACTCCTGATGTGGTTGCCGATATATCGAATGCGGAAGTGCATCAGGCTGGCGAGAACCGCGTGCGTGTCACTGGCGTAACCGGACATGCGCGACCGGAGCAACTCAAGGTGAATATCTTTTATGAAGGCGGATGGCTGGCTGAAGGCGAGATCTCTTATGCGGGTCCGCGTGCCGGCGCACGTGCGCGGCTGGCAATGCAGATACTGAAGGAGCGCCTGCCGCAATTGAAAATACGCTTCGACCTGATCGGTGTTGTCAGCGTGTTCGGCGACGACGACGGCATGCTTCTGCGGAAAACGCCCAGCGCCGGAATTGCTGACGCCGAAGACGTCAGGCTGCGTGCGGCCTGCACACATGAAAACAAGACAATTGCCACCAGTCTGCTGCGAGAGGTGAACGCTTTGTATACCTGCGGCCCGGCGGGTGGAGGGGGAATACGCACAGCCTTGCGTGCACGCCTGAACGCGACATCCTGCCTGGTGCCACGCGAGGTGGTCACGGAAACCTACCATTTCGTGGAATAGCGAGATTCCCATGACCCTACCTGTTCAAACTCCGCTTTATACGCTGGCGCATGCACGCACCGGTGACAAGGGTGATCGCTCCAATATCAGTGTCATCGCCTACCACGAGCAATTGTTTCCGCTGCTTGCAGATCAGCTGACGGAAGAGCTGGTCGCCCAACTGTTTGCGAGCCGCCGGCCACGCGCAGTACATCGCTACCTGCTGCCTCGACTAGGTGCAATGAACTTCGTCCTTGATGGCGTGCTGGACGGCGGCGTCAACGACTCGCTCAACCTTGACTCGCATGGCAAATCGCTTGCCTTTGTTCTGCTGCAGGCAGTCATCGATGTGCCTGGGCAATGGCAGGATTTGATTCTCCGTCCGGCCAACGGCACGACTATTACCGTATAAATCGACGATGTAAATACCAATCCAATTCAAAAGGAGACACCGCATGAAACTGTTCACCCTGCCAACCATCGTCTTGTCCGCCGTCTGCCTGCTGGTATCGACGGGCGCCGCCGCCGAGTATCCTGAAAAGCCGATCCGCTTTGTCGTGCCGTTCGCCTCGGGCACTGCGACCGACCAGATTGCACGCGCCATGGGGCAGGCGATTACTGCCGAAACCAAGCAGCAAGTCATTGTCGAAAACAAGCCGGGCGCCAATGGCTTTCTCGGCGCAAGTGAAGCGGCCAAAGCCGCTCCCGATGGCTATACGGTTTTTATCACTACAAACACCACCCACGCTGCCGCAGAACATCTGTACAAAAAGCTGCCCTATGATCCGGTCAAGGATTTTGCACCCATTACCGGCCTCGGCAAGGGTGGTCAGATCATGGTCGTCAACAATCAGTCGCCCATTATGAACGTCAAGGAGTTCATCGCGGCCGCAAAGAAAAATCCCGGAAAACTCAGCTTCGGCAGCGGCAGTTCCTCCAGCCGTATTGCCGGCGAAATGCTGCAACAGTTGGCCGGGATACAGATCCTGCACGTCCCTTATAAGAGCAATACTTTCGCAGTCACCGATCTGCTCGGTAGCCAGATCGACATGATGATCACCGACACGGCGACTGGTCTGCCACATATCAAGAGCGGCAAGCTGCGTGCGCTCGGTGTGTCCACCAAGAAGCGCTCAGCCCTCGCACCCGACGTCCCGACCATAGAAGAGGCCGGCGTGCCGGGCTACGACATGGGGTACTGGTTCGCAGCCTATGCGCCGGCAAAGACGCCGCCAGCCATTGTCAACAAGCTCAATGAATTCTTCGCCAAGGCAGC
This sequence comes from Herbaspirillum sp. GCM10030257, assembly GCF_042666555.1. Lineage (NCBI taxonomy): Bacteria > Pseudomonadati > Pseudomonadota > Betaproteobacteria > Burkholderiales > Oxalobacteraceae > Herbaspirillum > Herbaspirillum sp. GCM10030257. Next base: position 31,412 of record NZ_JBHTDH010000023.1, on the reverse strand, counting down.
GAAGAGCCCTACAGCCAATACCTTCTATACCAATGCTGGCGTTGACCCGTTCATTACCACACCAGATGAGCTTGCGAAGTTCCAGACTTCGGAATCGAAGAAGTGGGAAGAAATTGTGAAAAAGGCTGGAATCGAAAAGGAATAATTGTTCACGTGAAGGTTTCCAGGAAGACGAATGCGGGGTAACGTAACGTGCCCCGCAGACGCTTGGCAAACCAAACCAAGCTTTTTATCCCAACTATTTTTTATACACCGCTAAGCTGAATCCAGCGGCGTGTCATCAGGGTGGCAACAACAGCAAGGCCGGTAGCCAGGCCGAGCCAGATGCCGACTCCGCCGAGGCCTGCTGCAAAAGCCAGTACGCCGCCAAGAGGCAAGCCAATGCCCCAGTAGCCAAGCGCAGCAAGCAGCATCGGCACACGCGTATCGTGAATGCCTCTCAACATGCCGGCGCCCACCGCCTGCGCGCCATCCACAAGCTGGAATAACGCCGCTAGACCCAGGAATACCATAGCCGTCCTGACGACATCAGCATTCGCTGGAAGATCGATATCAAGAAATGGGCTAATCATTATCTTAGGTGCAAGCAGCATGAACAAAGCCGTGATTCCCATGAAGCCAACCCCAAGAATATACGCGCTCCAGCCGGCACGCCTAGCTGCGGCGTAGTCTGCCGCACCGTGCGCGCGTCCGACCCTTATCGTTGCAACCTGTCCGAAGCCTAGCGGTACCATGAAGCCCAGCGATGCAATCTGCATGGCGATCGCATGCGCGGCAAGCGGTGTAGGACCAAACTGGCCCATCATCATTACCGCGGCATAAAAGATTGAGCTCTCGAATGCGAACGTCGCCCCAATCGGCAAACCGAGCCGCCAAAAATACAGCAGTTGGTCCCAATGAACTTGCCAGAGTTTGCTGAACAGGTGATAACGGCGGAAACGCGGATGAAAACTGATTACCAGCGCAAGTCCTGCAAACATCAGTATGCTTGAACAGGTGCTCGCGATGCCTGCACCCTGCAAGCCCATGGCAGGAAATCCCAGTTTGCCAAAAATCAGGCACCACCCGATCAGCGCGTTGAAAGCAATGGCAATGCCGGCAATTAAGAGCGTCCACAGCGGGCTCTCTTGCGCGTTCAAAAACGAACGCAACACGACATATGCGAGGTAGGGAAGAAGCGCCCATTGAAGTCCGTGCATGAATTGCATGGAACGCGCCGCAGTTTCGGCTGACTGTCCCATCAGGACAAACAATACGTCGGCGTGCCAAAGCAATATCCATACAGGAATACAGATCAGCAGTGCTGACCATAGGCCGTGGCGCACGGTTGCCCTTATTTGCTTGATCGCATAGCGGCGGCCACCGAGATAAGTGGCGATGATCGGAACCGCCGCGGACATCACCCCAAGGCTGAAGATCATCAGTGTGTGATATAGGCTGGCAGACAATGCGGCAGCGGCGAGTTCGGCAGCCCCTAGGCGCCCGATCAATGCCAGGTCGGTGGCGGTTAATGCGGTCTGGGCGAGGTTGGTCAGGATAAGTGGCCAGCCAAGAAAAAGAGTTGCGCGGATGTCCGATACCCAGGCTGATGTTTCAACTGAAAGGAGGCGCCTCGTGCTTGTGCTTGCGTTTGTCATAAAAGATTTCTACTGATACTCTTGATCGCGGCTATGGCGCTATGCACCATGAATTGTCTAAATATCCAGTTCGGTACCGTGCAAAGCTACAAGGTTCGCAGCATAATCGTGGCTGCAATATGCCGCAAATCTTACGACCGGTATAGGGTTCTGCTTATATACCGTAGCGGCAATAGCTATTGACATTGCACTACGTGCCCATGTATAAATTGAAGCTGTAAGTGGGTAGAAGCGGTCGATTGAACAACCCGCGGTGCAACGCCGCAACAGTTCAGTTGGAGATTGCTCACTGGCGGAGTACTCGTCAGTGGGATTCAATGAAAGACCGACCCTCCTGACAGTCCTCCAGAAAGCAGAACGCAAGTCCCGCAAAGACCTGCGCCTCCCTAACCTGAAGCACTGCGAGGAGAAACCCTCATGATTATCGACACCAGCTGTTATCCGACCAATCTTGTCGACCTGGCATGGCGCCACGACGGCGAGCCATTTACAGGGGAGCGGCTCATCCAGATGATGGACGGACCGTTCACGATTAACGGCAAGCCACGCCGCATCGACAAGGCATTCATCCAGCCCCCGCAAGGCAACACAATTTATACCTACACTGACGGTGAAAAGTCAGGCAGCGAGTCTATCGACGCCTACATGGCTTACACCGTTGAGATGGTCAAGAAATATCCTGACCGTTTCATCGGCTGCTTCGTGTACAACCCCCGTTGCGGTGTACAGAACGGCGTAAACGCCATCGAGCACTACGTAAAGAATCTCGGATTCAAGATGGTACAGTTCCAGGCAAATATGCATGCATATCGGCCGGACCGTGCGCTCGACTGGCTGCGGCCGGCATTGCAGAAGTGTGCCGAGCTCGGCGTACTGGTCAAGCTGCACACTGGCGATGGCCCGTACAGCATTCCGACAGAGTGGGTCCCGATGATCAAGGAGTTCCCAACCGTCAACTTCATCATGGCTCACTTCGGCGTGCAGACTGGCGGCGTATATTGCTTCGAACCGTTCCAGCTCGCGATGGATTTGCCGAACGTCTATTGCGAATCGGGCTGGTGCCTGCAATCGCGTATCGTCGAATTTGCCAAGGTCCTGCCGACGCACAAAATTCTCTTCGGTTCCGACACGCCGCCAAACGAACCTGGCATGTGGCTGCGCCTGCTCGAAGTGCTTTGCATGGAGCCGCCGCAGGGACTCAATCTTGACGAAGATACGCTGGAAGACTACCTCGGCAACAACGTCGCCCGCATGATTGGCCTTGAGCCAACACCGGTGCCGCGTAGTCTCGACGAGGCAAAAGCCCGTCTGGCAAAGGCTGCCTGAGACCAGCGCGCTCACGCGATTCCTTTCTGAATTCGGAGAAATTTAATGATTATCGATACACACCTGCACCCGACCAACCTCGTAGACGAGGCATGGCGTCACACTGGCACCCCATTTACCGGCGAACGTATGCTCAAGATCATGGACGGTCCATACATGATCAATGGCAAGCCGCGCCGTATCGACATGGGCTTCATCCAGCCTCCACCAGGTAACACCGGCTACCGTGACGGCAACCGCCGCGGACGTGAAGGCATTCGTGACTACATGTCCTACATCGCCGAACTTTGCCAAAAATACCCGGACCGTTTCATCGGCAATTTCACCTTCAATCCACGTTGGGGTCCGGAAGAGGGCGCGCTCGAACTCGAACATCATGTCAAGGAATATGGCTTCAAGATGCTGAAGCTGCACGCCAACATGCACGGCTATCGTCCGGACCGAGCATTGGACTGGCTGCGTCCTGCGATGAAGATGTGCGCGAAGTACAACGTGGTCGTGCTGATCCACACCGGTGACGGCCCGTATACCATTCCCACGATGTTCTATCCGATCATCCGCGAGTTCCCGATGGTCAACTTCATTATCGGGCACTTCGGCATCCAGACCGGCGGCAATTATTCGTTTGAAGCATTCTGGATGGCGATGGACACACCGAACGTCTATTGCGAATCAGGATGGTGCTTCCAGTCGCGTATCGTCGAGTTTGCAAAGCAGCTGCCACGCAACAAGATCGTGTTCGGCACGGATACCCCGCCGAATGAGCCCGGCATGTGGTTGCGCGAGCTCGAAATGCTGTGTGGTCCCGCTCCTCAGGGCATGGACCTCGATGAAGATGGTCTGGAAGACTATATGGGCAACAATATCGCACGTCTCATCGGTCTCAAGACCACGCCGCCGCCGCGCGACGCGGAGGATGCAAAAGCCCGTTTGACCGACACTTACGCCGGCGTCAAGTAAGTTAGGTAACTGTGCTGTGGGCGGCACGCGGATGAACTATGCGTGCCGTCGAGCCGATTTAAAGAGAAAACAAAATGACTCTGTCAACTTCTCCAGGCCAACAGGATTTTCATGAATTCCTGCAGCATTACCGGGACCGGTATTCCGACGACGTACTTACCATTAAGGAAGAAGTAAGTACTGATCAAGACGCTACCGCCATCGTCTGGGAACTTGCATCGCAAGGACGGCACCCCCTCCTGGTATTTGAGAACGTCAAGGATCTCGGTGCCCAGCTGGTCACCAATATCTTTGCGTCGCGCGAAAGAATTGGCCGCATGCTGGGCGTCGATGCGGCAGGTATTCACCAAGAGTATCAGGCACGCAGCCGCAGGATGATGCCGCCACGCCTGGTCGAGAACGGCCCCATCCTTGATACCGTCGAACAGCGACAAATCGATCTGACGACGCTGCCGATCATCAAGCATTTCGCAACAGACCGTTGCCCATACATCACCAATTCCATTCTGGTGGCGGAACATCCTGATACCGGTGTCGGCAACGTCAGTTACCATCGTTCGATGCTGCATTCAAAATCGGAGATCGCAACCAGCCTGCATTCGCGCGGTCATTTGTGGCGCTTGCTGCAGATCGCAAAGGAGCGTGGAAAACCGTTACCGGTCGCGATGGTTATCGGTGCGCATCCGTTGTTCATGCTCGCAGGCGCGGCGCGTCTTCCCTTTGGCGTTGACGAGAGAGATGTCGCGGGCGGCCTGTTCGGTGCTCCGCTGGATGTGATTCGGACACCCAAGTATGGCATTGCCGTACCGGCCTATGCCGAGATCGTGCTGGAAGGCGTGATCGATCCGGACGCGAAGGTGGAAGAGGGGCCGTTCGGAGAATTTACTGGCTACTCGTCGGATCGTTCGACAAATAATCTCTTCCGCGTCGAATCCGTTCTACGGCGGCGTAACGCAGTTCTGGTGGACGTAGTAGGTGGAAATTCTGCCGAGCACCTCAATCTCGGCCGGGTGCCGCGCGAGTCCGAGATGGTTGAAAAGCTGAAGGAACGCTTCCCCGGGGTTACAGCCGTCCATTATCCCAGTTCGGGTACACATTTCCACGCCTACGTCGCATTGAAGCAGATGCGCGCTGGTGAGGCTCGCCAGGTGATGCTGGGCCTGCTTGGCTGGGACCCTTACCTGAAGACGGTTATCGCAGTCGATTCAGACGTCGATATTACCCGTGACGAAGAAGTGCTGTGGGCGGTAGCGACTCATCTGCAACCGCATCTTGATGTCGTCATCGTAGACGGACTGCCGGGCAGCGCGCTGGACCCTTCTGCTTCGGGCGCCGGAACGACTTCACGAATGGGACTGGACGCCACACGCGGGCCGAATTTCGATGGCATACGTGCACAGATTGGTCCGGAAAAGATGCAGCGGGCGATGCAAATACTGTCACGCATGAAGATGTGATTTAGTTTGCTGGACAATGAATGAGCCGCGGTGTCGATAACTTGACACCGCGTTCGAAGACAAGGACATCCTGGCAATGACGCACTATCGTCAATTGTCACGATGTCCTTTTGTACGACATCGATCAATTTCCCAAACGAGGCACATTGGTTTGCAAAGCAAGGCCTAGCAGCCTGCACGGATTACAAGTATTACAGATTGCGGATGTTGTTTTGAATCTCCGGGATTTGCTGCAGTAGCGCAGGATCCGTTATGGTATGAGGACCACGTTTACACGTGGTATTTGCTTTCTACCGATGTAGCAATCGACGCGCTATTGAGCAGTCAGGAAGTAAATGATTGAGGCGCGTATTGATACTTTCGACCCCACCCTACGCCGGGCGCCCCTAGCCCTCCCCCTGCCCGGGGGAGGGAACACGGCCCCTTCCCCCTGGCAGGGGGAAGGTTGGGATGGGGGTTGAGTGCGTCAAGTATCTACTTAATTTTCAATAAGCGGATGGAATCGAACGGACTGCCAAAACACGGCGTAACGATCCGTTCAAATCAGGTTTGAATCTAGAGCGCGAGTGCCCTCTATAGAAATGCCGTGCACGCCGTGTGCGTCTGGATCTTGTTGGACCGTGCGGCCTTAAATGTCTCGCCTGAAACGCTGCACCGCTGCCCAGTCGACATCCGGAACGGCTTGCATACCGCCATTCACCATTGCTTCATAGCGGCGCGCTTTGACTGCATAGATGGCCTCAACCAGGAAACTGGCATCGTAGGCGGTAAGCAAATGCGACTGATGGGTTTGCAGATAGATCCGAACGCGTTCTTTTTCACATGAATGGCGACGGAGTTCATGATACGTTTTATCGTCCCAGTGCCATCTCAGACCTAATTCGTCGAAAGCGGCATTGAAAGCACTGAGGTGCAGTCTTTCCGTGGTATCGCCAACATGTTGGTCGATTATCCCGTTCGACATTGCATTACTCCTGTGTCGTAAATATGGCTCTCCAAAGACATTGGAGAGCGGTGAGGTATTGGTGGAATTGGCAGTAGCGTAGACCGCAGGTCTGTCCTGTAGCCGGACGCGTATCGTTATCCCTTTAGGGAACGACCATACACGTCCGGCATCGCGAGGCAGCTATGCTTTGGCGCCCGGTACAAACCTAGGCGGTGTGATTTTGCTCTTTCAACTCTGCCAGAGCATTCAGGACCTGTTCCGGCTTGATCGGGTAATGCCGGAAACGCACGCCAATTGCGTCGTACACCGCATTGGCGATAGCCGGGCCGATAGCGACGATAGGGTCTTCGCCGACGCCTTTCGCGCCAAAAGGGCCACCCGGGTCCGGTGCGGTTTCAAGAATCACGGTCTTGATCGGCGGCATGTCCATTGCCAGCGGCATCTTGTAATCGACGAAGTTGGCGTTGAGCGAGCGGCCGGTGCGCATATCGATCTGGTAATCCTCGTACAGCGTATGCCCGATGCCTTGTTGAATACCGCCTTCGATCTGGCCGGCGGCGGCAACAGGATGGATTACCTTACCGATTTCATGAACCGGGATGACCTGTTCGACCGTAATGTAACCGGTCTCCGTATCGACACGAACTTCAACAAAATGTGCGGCGAACGAGTAGGACTTCGTCGGATGATAAGTCGCGGTGCCGACCAGCTGTGCTGCGGGAATACCCATCTTCGGCATCACGGCTTCTCGCACGGTCATGCCTCGGCCAGGGCGCTCGCGCACGGTGATTTCGCCGTCGGCCACCAGGAGGTCTTCTATCCTGGCGTCGAGCTGCTCGGCCGCACGCTTCAGCATCTGCTTCTTCACTTCGGCCGCAGCCATTTGCGCGGCCCGGCCACCCATATAGGTGGTGTGGCTCGCGAATGCGCCGATGTCCCAGGGAACCACATCGGTGTCACCATGGACTACCGACACGTCCTCGAATTTCAAACCGATTTCTTCTGCAACGATTTGCGCCAGGGCCGTATGTGCGCCGGTGCCCAGTCCCGCGGTACCGGTCAATAGTACAGCGGTACCGTCTTCATTCATCTTGACGATAGCGTTGCCTTGCTCCTTGATGCCTGGGTAAGCGCTGCTACCGTGCATTTCGCAGCCGATACCCCAGCCGTAACGGATCGGACCTTCTGCCTTGCGCGGCTGACGGCGCAGATTACGCCAATCGGTCAACTCCATGCCTTTCTTTATGCAGGCTTCCAGCCCGTGGCCGATCAGGGGATGATTGGATGGTGCGATGTCGCCTTCGCGCACCGCGTTCTGCAATTTGAGCTCCGCCGGATCCATCCCGAGCTTCACTGCCGCCTCATCCATCTGGATGTCGAGCGCATAATAGGTTTGCACGACGCCATAGCCGCGGAATGCGCCGGCGATTGGGCTGTTGGTGTACACGCAACGGCCTTCCAGGTGCACGTTCTCACAGCGATATAAGGAAACCAATGCCGACGTGCCGACGTTGGTGACGCCCGGGCCATGGGAACCATATGCCCCAGAGTTGAATACCACACGTGCCTGGCGCGCGGTGATCGTGCCGTCTTTTCTGAAGCCCTGCTTAAGCCAGATTTTTGCCGGATGCCGGGTGCGCCCGCCGAGGAAAGTCTCCTCGCGCGTGAACTCCATCCTGACCGGACGCTTGGTTTCTTTCGCCAGCAGCGCGCATAAGAACTCGTGCTGGAACAAATCCTGTTTCGCGCCAAAGCCGCCACCCATATGGTCGACCAGTACACGGACCTTGTGCAAAGGCAGCCCGAGCACTTCCGCCATGATGCCACGCACCATGAAGGCTGTCTGGGTCGAAATCCATACTGTCAAGTTGCCATTGCCATCCCATTGGCAGGTGCAGACATTCGGTTCCATGTAAGCAGGTGTCGGACGGCCGCCCTCATACTCGCCTTCGAGAATGAAATCAGCTTCAGCAAACCCCTTTTCCACATTGCCCCGCGTGAAAATGGCGGGCGGCAGCACGAGATTGCCGCCGGGTTCGCGGTCATGGATCAGTGGTGCATCCGGACGCTGTGCCTCTTCTACCGTAAATACGGCCGGAAGCTCTTCATATTCGACCTCGATTAGGCCAATGGCCTTCTCAGCGATCTCTTCGCTGACCGCGGCGACAACCGCAACGCCTTCACCCCAGTAACGTACCTTGTTGTCGAGTATGTACTGATCGCAGGTAACCGAAGCAGAGCGTGGGTGAGGAGAACCGGCGTGCAGCACACGGGGAACGTTTTCGTGGGTCAGCACTGCCTTGACACCGGGCAGCGCGCGTGCCTTGCTGACGTCGATGCGTTTAATCTTCGCATGGGCAACGTTACACCGCTTGGTTTTCCCGAACAACAGGCCGGGCATGTGCATGTCGGCCACATATTTGGCATCGCCCGTGACTTTTGCCAACAGGTCGGTGCGCTTGACGCTAGTGCCGATAATCGAATGTGTCATCGTGTTTCCCCCTGTGTGGTTTCATTCATCTGGCCGGCGGTGCGGTCGATCGCTTCGATGATCTTTGTATAGCCGGTGCAACGGCAGATATTGCCGGCAATGGCGAAGCGGATTTCGTCCGTGGTCGGGGCCGGATTTTCGTCCAGCAGTGCTTTTGCCATGACGATGAATCCAGGAGTACAAAAGCCGCATTGTGCAGCGCCGCATTTCATGAAGTTGTCTTGCAGCGGATGCACTTCGTCGCAGGAGCGCTGGATACCCTCGATGGTGGTGATCTTGCAGCCGTTCACTTCGCCGGCCAGAACCAGGCAGGAATTCACCGGCTTGCCGTCGAGGATGACGGTACATGAGCCGCATTCACCGACATCGCAGCCTTTCTTGGTGCCGGTTAAACCTGCGTCGTTACGCAAGGTATCGAGCAGCGTCCGATTCGGTTCGATCGCGAGTTCCCGCTGCTCGTCATTCAAGGTGAGGGAGATAATCTGTTTCATTGTGCTTCCTTCATTGCCTGTTCAATGGCTCTCTTTGTTAGGACGCTGACCATTTGCCGCCGGTAGGCATCACTGCCGCGCACGTCGCTGATCGGCCGCGCTTCTTCTTTGGCGGCAAATGCAGCGGCGGCGATTGCTTCCTGGTCGATGCGCTTGTTGCGCAGCATTTGTTCGGCACGTTTGGCCCGGATCGGCGTTGGCGCCACCGCGGCCAGCACAATGCGGACTTCGCTGCAGGTATCGCCGTCCATCGTCAGGCTGACGGCCACGCCGACGGTGGCCAGCTCCATCGCGATACGGCGTCCGTGCTTGATATAGACCTTGCCGGTATGCGGTAAGGGTGGCGGTATCATGATGTGCGTAACGATCTCGTCAGATCCGAGCACGGTTTTGCCGGGACCGGTGAAAAAGTCCTCCATCCGTTCAATGCGACGACCTTTCGGGCCGTAGACCTGCAGTGTCGCGCCATCCGCAATCAGTGGCGGCAACGTGTCCGCAGATGGGGAAGCGCGGCACACGTTGCCGACCACCGTTGCACGATTACGGACCTGGATGGAGGCGAAGTCAGTCGTGGCGCGCGCAAGACTTGCATAATGCTTTTGTACAATCGGCGACGTTTCTACGGCACGTGTGGTGGTCAGCGCGCCAATCCGCAGCCCGTTTTCCGGATCGAAGTGCAGATCGTCCATGCCGGGGATTTTCTTGATGTTGATAACTTGATCGGGGTGCCGCATATGTTCCTTGATCTGCACAAGGAGGTCGGTGCCACCGGCGATCAAGCTTGCCTTGCCGTTGCTGCTCTGCAGCAGCGACACTGCATCAGATAGCGTTACAGGTTCAAAGTACTGAAAGTCTTTCATCTCTATTCCTTAAGTGATCGTGGTAGCCACGACGACGCGTGCTTTGCCGGCATTCATATTTGCAGATGCTGACTAGCCGCCGGTCAACGTGATAATCTCTGTTTGAAAGCAATCGGTAAATAGGTGCAATCCTATTTATTAATCGTGTTACCCTATGAATTGCGCCAATTGGATGCCTGCCAATTGCACTTAGGCCGTGATCTTGCCCGCTATGACGGGAGTGCCGAAACCAACTAAACCTTTGGTGATCCCGGAGTTTTTTGCTTCATGAAAAATCTCGCCAACATGAACGTTTCCTTGCGCCAACTGCGAGCGTTTATTGCAGTCGCAGCGGAAGGGCACTTCACCCGTGCCGCCGACAAGCTGAATTTGTCGCAGTCATCCGTCAGCGCTCTAGTACATGAACTTGAAGCGAACCTTGGCCTCCGCCTGTTCGATCGTCACACGCGTTTATTACAAATCACGCAAGCCGGCGCCGAACTATTGCCGCTGGTAAAAAAGGCGGTCGCAGACATCGATAGCGTTATTGAAAATTCAAGCGAGCTGAGAACGCTCGGACGGGGTCGCGTATCGATTGCCGCGTCGTCGGTCCAGGCAGCACTGATGCTGCCGCGATTTATCCGGCAGTTTTGTATCGAATACCCCGGGGTCAAAGTGGAGTTGCACGACGTTGCGGAGCATGAAGTTCCACAAATGGTGCGCTTGGGCGAAGTCGATTTCGGCATAGGAACGGAGGCTGACAGCAAGCTGGACCTCGGGGCGCATTTGTTGTCTTCCGATGCGTTTGTCGTCATCATGCGTTCGGATCATCCACTTGTACGCAAGCGTGAATTGCGGTGGCAGGATCTTGCCGATATGCCCTTGATCGGCCCGCGGCATGGCAACCCGATCCGCGAGCGCCTCGACAGTGCCTTGCTGATGGAAGGAATAACGCTCTCGCGCCTGCATGAAGTGTATTTGCCACTGACCATGGTTGGCATGGTGGAGGCCGGTCTTGGAATTGCCGTGATGAGTACGGCGGTGAGCAGGCTCGCAGCCGGGCTTGGGCTGGTGGTTAAAACCGTGACCAATCCTGTCATCCGACGCGAAGTGTCCTTGCTGTTTCATGCAGGGCGCTCGCTTTCTCCACCGGCACAGCATTTTCGTGATCTGTTGATCCGCAACAAACAAGAGCTTGCCGAGCAGTGAGAGCTAGTGGCATCTAGGCTATGCCGGCATCTGTATATCATGTATACGATCAGTTAAAGTCACTCATCGGATAATACGATTGATAAATTGGTCTTTGCGTATTTACCCGTAATAGATCAGCTGGCATTCTCAAGGTGCACATAGCCGATGCGAGCGTATTTCACCGTATAGCTCCCCCAGTCGGTCTGGGGAACCATAGGAGACAGCATGTCCAGTACTGAAAAAGTCCACCCGGTCGACGAAGTTCTTCCCGTATCGAAACTTACTGCACTTGGCTTGCAGCATGTGTTAGTCATGTACGCTGGCGCCATTGCGGTACCGATGATTATCGGCGGCGCACTCAAGCTGCCCAAAGACCAGATTGCGCTCCTTATCGCCGCTGACTTGTTTTGCTGCGGTTTGGTCACGTTGATACAAAGTGTCGGCATCTGGAATATCGGTATTCGCCTGCCCATGATGATGGGAGTAACGTTCACTGCTATTGCACCGATCATCGCTACCGGGTCCAATCCTGCACTTGGCATGCAGGCAGTGTTCGGTGCTGTGATGGTGGCCGGCATTTTTACCTATCTGGCGTCCCCCTACGTCAGCCGCCTCGTAAAATGGTTTCCGCCCGTTGTTACTGGCACAGTTGTCCTGGTGATCGGTATATCGTTGATGCGGGTCGGCATTAATTGGGCGGCCGGTGGAAATCCGACCATCTCAGGCCCATCAGGCCCGATGCCAAATCCGAACTATGGTTTGCCAGTCAATCTGGCGATCTCTGGAATGGTCTTGCTGACTGTCTTGCTCCTGGTCGCTTTCGCCAAGGGTTTCATCGCCAATCTTTCTGTTCTGCTCGGCATTATGGTCGGCTTCCTGATTGCGCTTTCACTCGGCAAGGTCAACTTTGATGGCGTCGCTTCGGCGAGCTGGTTTTATCCTATCCTGCCTTTTCAATTTGGCCTGCCTACATTTGATGTGATGTCGAGCATTACGCTGTGTATCGTCATGATGGTTATCATGGTCGAAGGCGTTGGCCAGTTTCTCGCTGTTGGCGAAGTTGTCGGCAAACCGATTACACGCACCGATATCGCCCGTGGGCTGCGCGCCGATGGCGTCGGCGCTATCCTGGGCTCCATATTCAACACGTTCACCTACACGTCGTATGCGCAGAACATTGGACTGGTTCAGGTAACGGGCGTACGCAGCCGGTGGGTGTGTGCTGCCGCTGGCGGTATCCTCGTCGTTCTGGGATGCTTGCCGAAGCTTGCCTATTTTGCTGCTTCCATTCCCCAATATGTGCTCGGAGGCGCTGCCCTCGTGATGTTTGGCATGGTCGCCGCCACCGGTATCAAGATATTGATGCATGTCGATTTCACCAGGAACAATAAGAATCTGTACATCGTCGCAGTCAGTCTTGCACTGGGAATGATACCGCTGGTGGCCGACAAGTTCTTTGTACAGTTGCCCGAGCTGCTGGCAAAGTTCTGCCAGAACGGCATTCTGCTTGGCACGCTTACTGCACTGCTGTTGAACATCCTGTTTAACGGAGCCGGCAAAGAAAACGAAGTGGCATTCGCAATTGCAGAAGAACCGACTGCAACTGCGTCCTGATTGACAGTAAGACCTCGACCGAGAAATGCATGATGAAATGGTTTTACGACTTGAAAATCGCGGCGAAGCTGGTCGTCGCGGTTGCCGCAGTGTTGTGCCTGACCGTTTTGCTTGGTGCTTTTGCCATCTACAAAATGGGCAGCATCAACCAGGCGTCCGGCGAACAAGTTAACAAGTGGCTGCCTGGCGTAAAAACCATTCTTGTCTTGCGTGGCAATCTCGGCGAGTTCCGCCGCTGGGAGTTGTCGCATCTGATCAATACGACAGAGCCAACGATGGCGTTTGCCGAAAAGCGCCTTGCTGATCTTTCCAAAGCATTGAAACGCGATCGCGACATTTACGCAGGGTTGATATCCTCGCCGGAGGAACGAGCGTTGTATGCGGAGCTGACAACGATGTTCGACCAGTTCATGGTAGAACATCAAAAGTTCCTGGTGTTATCACGCCAGAATGCCAAAGAGGAGGCCAAAACATTCATTGTTGGAGAATCTTCCCGACTACTGGGCGAGATGTCCTCGCGTATCAACAAGCTTGTTGATATCAATGCCGAAGGCGGAAACCTTGCATATCAGCAAGCGCAGGAAACCTACGCGACATCACGGATCTGGATGCTGTGTCTGATCGGTGCCAGCGTGGTGCTCGGTATTCTGCTTGCATTATGGATTGCGTACATCATATCCAGGCCGTTGAATTTCGCTGTCGCTACAGCTAAACGGGTTGCCAGTGGTGACCTGACGGCAACCATCGAGGTCAGGTCAAATGATGAGACCGGCCAGCTAATACGAGCGTTAAAGGATATGAACGACAGTCTGGTGCGCATGGTGGGCGATGTACGTGCATCGACCAATACCATCGTGACCGCCTCGGAAGAGATAGCATCAGGGAACTTTGATTTGTCGTCCAGAAGTGAACAGCAGGCCAGTTCGCTCCAGCAAACGGCGTCGTCGATGGAGCAGCTCACCGTAACCGTGAAACAGAATGCCGACAATGCGACACAGGCAAGTGAGCTGGCCGTTACGGCATCGGACGTCGCGGGACGAGGCGGCGAAGTCGTATCGCAAGTAATTGAAACAATGGCGTCGATAAACGATTCATCCAAAAAGATCGTCGACATCATCAGCGTAATCGATGGCATCGCGTTTCAGACTAATATTCTTGCACTGAACGCAGCGGTGGAAGCAGCCCGTGCCGGCGAGCAGGGAAGGGGATTTGCCGTGGTGGCGTCTGAAGTGCGTAGCCTGGCGCAAAGGAGTGCCGGAGCGGCCAAGGAGATCAAGACATTGATCGATGATTCAGTCAGTAAAACCGCGGCAGGCAGCAGGCTGGTCGAACAGGCCGGCAAGACGATGGATGAGGTCGTGGACAGCGTGCTACGTGTGACTCACATCATTGGCGAAATTACGACCGCAAGCCGCGAACAGCGAACCGGGATCGAGCAGATAAATCAGGCGGTCGCGCAGATCGATCAGGCGACACAGCAAAACGCGGCATTGGTCGAGCAGGCATCGGCGGCCACCGAGGCGATGCAGGAGGAGGCAGGCAAGCTGATGGGCGTCGTCAAGGTATTCAAGCTGGACGATATCGGACTGATGCAGGCATCAGGCTCATCGCGTGCACTGGTCACGCAATAACGACGAAGGCGCCTGGTGGTCGCAGCAGCAGGCTTTTTTTCTCCCGCGCACTGACACATGCCGACATGTCCACCTATATGAACAAGATTATTCCAATCATGGACCTGCGTCTGCTCAACGCCGTTGCAGCGGCAGAGCAGCGGCCGGTAGTAGCGGACACCGGCAATACGCCAGCCGCCGGCCGACTACACGCGATAACCGACAAGCTTGATCGCCCGCTGCATGACCTGCGCATCTCCGTGATAGACCGCTGCAATTTCCGCTGCGTGTATTGCATGCCCAAAGAGGTGTTCGACAATCGCTATGCCTACCTGCCTCAAGACGCCTTACTCTCCTTCGAAGAAATAGTGCGGATTGCAAAACTGTTCATTGCCCAGGGCGTTCGCAAGATCCGTCTCACCGGCGGAGAACCGTTATTGCGAAAGGATATTGAGCGTCTGGTTGCCATGCTCAGCACACTTCGGACTGCCGACGGTACGCCTGTGGAACTGACACTGACCACCAATGGATCGCTTCTTGCGAAAAAAGCGCGTGCGCTAAAAGAAGCCGGACTGACACGCCTTACCGTTTCTCTCGACGCACTGGATGACGCGCTGTTCCGGAAAATGAATGATGTCGACTTTGCCGTGGCCGATGTTCTGCATGGCCTGGATGTCGCACATCAGGTTGGTTTCACGAATACCAAAGTTAACATGGTCGTCAAAGGTGGCACCAACGACAGCCAGATTGTGCCGATGGCCCGTTATTTCAAAGACTCTCCCTTTACACTACGATTTATAGAGTACATGGATGTCGGATCGTCCAATGGGTGGAAGCTGGATGAGGTCATTCCGTCTGCAGAAGTCATACGGCGTATTGATGCCGCGTTTCCCCTCCGTGAGATGGTGCCCAATTATAGAGGCGAGACAGCTGGTCGGTGGAGCTACGTGGATGGTGGCGGCGAAGTTGGCGTAATCTCCAGCGTGACGCAGGCATTCTGTCAAACCTGTACGCGAGCACGCTTGTCGACAGATGGAAAGTTGTATACGTGCTTGTTTGGCACGCAGGGATATGACTTAAGGGCATTACTGCGGAACGGTGACACAGATGAAGTCTTGTTGACGGCGATTGCACAGCGCTGGCAGCAACGCAGCGACCGATATTCGGAACTGCGGACCGCCATGACGCCAGTGCTCGCAGCGTCACGCAAGGTAGAGATGTCTTACATCGGCGGCTAAGCGCAACAACTAACCCAAACCATTGCAATGCGTCAGGCGGTGGCTTGTAAAGTAACCACCTGAGCGCATCAGGCGCCTGGGAACATCAGTCGAAGGGAGTAAAGGCTTTTATTCCCTGATCATATCGATGTCGCGCTCAGCGAACGCTGGCGACGCTTTCAATCCTTGCCATCGGGTTACCAGTCCGGTGTGCTTGACGTCGAACAAATCAAGTGCGCGACCCACCGTATGATTAACGATATCATCGACCGTCTCAGGATGATTGTAGAACGCGGGCATGGGCGGCAGCACGATTGCGCCAAGCTCGGTAACCGCAGTCATGTTACGCAGATGCGCCAGGTTAAACGGCGTTTCCCGTGCCAGCATCACCAGTCGACGCCGCTCTTTTAACATCACATCGGCAGCACGCGTCACCAGATTGTCGGCCATGCCATGTGCAACTGCAGCCAGAGTGCGCATTGAGCAAGGGGCGATGACCATTCCATCACACTGGAACGAGCCACTTGCGATCGATGCACCAATATCGCGTACATTGTGTACGACGTCGGCAAGCTTCTCGATATCAGGGCGACGCATGCCGAGTTCATGCGCCGCAGTCAATGCACCGGACGACGAGAACACCAGGTGGCTTTCCCAGTCATCGAGCGTTGACAGCACCTGCAGGATGCGCACGCCGTACACGGCGCCACTGGCACCGGTTATGGCAACCACCAAACGTTTTTTGCTTGCTTGCATGATGCTCTCAGCTTTCACATGATGAATTAGTCGGCGCCAGCTGCCAAGCGCGCTTAGCATTCTCAATGCGTGCAGCATCAAGCAAGGGCACACCGTTTTTTACGGCAGTCATTTCGGCAAGGATGGAGATGGCGATTTCCGACGGTGTCTTGCTGCCGATATACATGCCGATCGGGCCATGCAGTTTAGCCAACTGCTCCTCGGTGACGTCAAACTGAAGGAGGCGCTCGCGACGTTTTGCGTTGTTCAAGCGAGATCCGATGGCACCGACATAAAAGGCATCGGAACGCAATGCCTCCATTAACGCCAGATCGTCCAGCTTCGGGTCATGTGTCAACGCAATCACCGCACTACGGCTTTCAAGTTGCATCTCCAGTACAAGGTCGTCCGGCATCGCATGAACCACTTCGACGCCATCTACATGCCATCCTTCGCGGTATTCTTCACGGGGATCACAGACTGTGACATGGTAGTCCATGCCGACTGCAATCTGCGCCAGAAAGCGTGACAGCTGGCCTGCGCCTATGATCAGTAGCCGCCAGCGAGGACCAAAGACGCTAGTCAACGTGGTGTCGGAAAGCTGCAGGCTCATTCCACTGGAAGCTTGCCCTAATGTCACCTTGCCGGTTTGCAAATCCAGCTCGCGAGCTACCAGTCGATGTTGGGAAAGTTGCTGCAGAAGCTCAGCAATGGCACTTTTTTGCGAGAGCGGTTCAATCGCAAGCTGGATGGTGCCGCCACAGGGTAATCCAAAGCGATGCGCTTCGTCCGCAGTAATGCCATAGGTGACGATCTCCGGCCACTCGCGGGTGATACCGTTCTTGCGCACGCGATCGATCAGGTCATCCTCGATGCAGCCACCGGATACCGATCCCACTACTGTTCCATCTTCGCAGATCGCCAGCATGGCACCTTCCGGGCGGGGACTCGACCCCCATGTCTTGATCACCGTGACGAGCTCGCATCGGCGGCCACGGGAAATCCATTGTTCGCAGGATTTCAGAACCTCAAGATCAATGCTATCCATATTTGCTCCGGCGCGAGAGTGTAGTCATCCATGCCGCCCTGGCGGTATGGCACTTATCCGAGCCACATTTGCCGACGCAAATCGCTAACGGGTAAATCATTCTGTCATTAATCATGAAAGAAATCTCTGACTCTGTTTAACAAAGATTTTGATAGTCCTTATATCGGTATTCTTATAGTGCCTATCCAGGATGGGGCGTTTTATGGCTAAGGTTTTAAGGCTGATCGTGTGCAATACATTCCGTTTGACGCGGCTTCCCATTGAGGTTGCGGGCAGTCCATATGCCAGGAAACGGCAACGGTACCCGAGAAAATGCACTTTGATCAGTTTTTGAAATACTGTCTGCCTCCTCAATTGGCTGTTGACATGCATTGAAATACAAAATATAAATGTAGCCGTGAGTGGGTAGAAGCGATCAGCTGAAAATTTGACGGCGCAATGCTGTGAATATTTGGTGGGAGATTGCTCACTGGTGATGCTCTCGTACGATTCGCCTGTCGAAAAGGCGGGTTGGACGAGCCACAGTGAAGTAATCTTCGCCGAGAGCTGCAATGCTGAACTCATTCGTCTGCCATAGCAACAAGCCTGTAACCAAACAGGCTTTTATCCCGGCATCGTTAATTTCCTTATCTGGCTCTTCCTTCAAGGATATGGCCACGCCGCAGAACAATTGGTGTGCCCGTACCACGTCCGTCAGTCATTACTCGGCACTGCCCGTTCAGCTCGACCAGAGCCTCTATTTCGACATGGTGCGGCCGGCGCTTTCGGCCACGCTGACGTTTGCGCAAACCGCCACACCGCTTTATCTGAAATTCGCACCACACATGACTGTCACCTGCGCTGACTCAGTCACTACCCCCTGTCCCTGAAACGGGATATTTAAACATTGTCGGAGGAAACATGACAGACACTACAACCCTCACCAATTACGATTCGGCCGTAACGAAGCAGGTACCGGTCACGATCCTTACCGGATTTCTTGGTTCCGGCAAGACCACCTTGCTCAACTATATCCTCACGCAAAAGCATGGGCACCGCATTGCCGTCATTGAAAATGAATTTGGCGAAGTCGATGTCGATTCGGATCTGGTGTTGACATCGGACGAGGAAATTTATCAGATGACGAACGGCTGCATTTGCTGTGTCGTCGATGTGCGTACCGACCTTGTCCGCATCCTCCAGAAGCTGCTTTCGCAAAGCGAAAAATTTGACCATATCCTGGTTGAAACGAGCGGCCTGGCCGACCCTACGCCGGTCGCTGCAACCTTCTTTATGGACAATGATGTGGCACGCCAGGTTAGTCTCGATGGTGTTGTTACCCTGGTTGATGCAGTCCACATTGAAAGCCATCTGGATGATCCGAAGCTTCAGGGAATGGACAACCAGGCTGTCGATCAGATTGTGGCAGCCGACCGCATCATCATCAACAAGACCGACCTGGTTGATGCGGCGACTGTAACCGCACTCGCGGAACGTATTCGCAAAATTAATGAAGGTGCGCAAATTCTGCGTTCAAGCCATGCGCAGGTCGACCTGACCGCAATCCTCGGGATCGGTGGTTTTTCATCCTCATCGCCCGTCATAGCGGACCCGCATTTCCTTGATGAGCACGAGCATGTCTGTGACGATGCGTGCGGCCATGATCATGACCACGGCGACCCACACGGACATGTGGACCACGGCCATATGCACGATCCATCGGTAGCATCGGTATCGCTGGTATTCGATCGGCCATTCGATCGTCAGAAGCTTTCTGATTACTTGCACGCTTTGGTGGCGGAGCATGGCGATGACATCTTCCGCATGAAAGGCATCATCGAAATCGAAGGTGCAAGCAAGCGCTATGTGTTGCAAGGGGTACACCGTATCCTGGAGCTTAAGGCGGCAGATGCCTGGGAAACCGGCGCGCGCTCCAGCAAGTTCGTCTTTATCGGTCGCAATCTGGATCGCGACGAGCTGCGTTCGGCACTGCAGGAATGCATCGATAGCGCAATCGTAACAATCTAAAAAACAACCTAAAAAGGTCGGACGGCACGCTCAGCGTGCCGCTAAAGAACCGGGTTTCGAGGAGATAAAGTGAACGAAGAGAACAAGGAGCCGCGCCTGCTGTTACGCGGCATATCAAAGGTGTATCCATCGGTTGTCGCCAACGATGGTATCGACCTCCGCGTGATGCCGGGTGAAATTCATGCGGTTCTCGGCGAGAACGGTGCCGGAAAATCGACGTTGATGAAGATTATCTACGGCGTCACACGGCAGAGCGCAGGAGAAATGTTCTGGGAAGGCCAGCCGGTTCAAGTCGAAAGCCCTGCGCATGCACGCGCTTTAGGGATTGGCATGGTGTTCCAGCATTTTTCCCTGTTCGAGACGCTCACTGTGGTGGAGAACGTTGCGCTGTCCCTGCCAGGCAAGCCGGACTTGTCGTATCTGGCGCGCCGGATCGAAAAAGTATCAGAGCGTTATGGTCTTCCGGTAGATCCTAATCGCATCACGCATGCACTATCGGTCGGCGAGCGGCAGCGGGTCGAGATCATCCGCTGCCTGCTGCAGAATCCAAACCTGCTCATCATGGATGAGCCAACCTCGGTACTCACGCCGCAAGCGGTTCGCAAATTGTTTGAGACCTTGCGCCAGCTCGCAGCCGAAGGACGCAGCATTCTGTACATCAGCCACAAACTCGATGAGATCCAGGAGTTGTGTCACACGGCCACGGTTCTGCGCGCCGGGAAAGTCACCGGTTCATGCATACCATGCGACGAGACGCCGAAGTCCATGGCTCGACTGATGATCGGAAAAGATCTTCCGGTGTGCGAGCATGGCCCCAGCAACCATAGCGGCGAGATCCGGCTGCGTATCAATCACCTGTCGCAGCCGTCTGACGATCCTTTCGGCGTCGATCTCAATGACATTGAGCTGGATGTGCGTGCGGGCGAAATCGTCGGCATTGCCGGGGTATCCGGAAACGGCCAGCAAGAGCTGCTCTATGCGCTGTCAGGCGAATCCCCAATGCGTGATAAGGCGGCCGTACAGATCTGTGGTGTGCCGGCGGCTGACAAGACGCCAGACCAGCGTCGCAAGCTTGGAATGTGCTTTGTACCTGAAGAGCGGCTTGGCCGGGGTGCCGTGCCGCGCATGTCGCTTGCCGAAAATGCGTTACTGACGGCCTACGACCATGGAATGCTGAATCGAAATCTGATCCGCACCGACGTGATGCAGGCTTTTGCAAAGGAATGTATTGCCCGCTTCAACGTCAAGTGCGGTGGCCCAGATGCCCAGGCGCGTTCGCTGTCGGGGGGGAATCTTCAAAAGTTCATCATGGGGCGTGAAATCATGCAGAAACCCAAACTGCTGATCGTATCGCAACCGACCTGGGGCGTAGATGTAGGTGCGGCAACCTTTATCCGCCAAACTCTGATTGACCTGCGCAATGAAGGCGTCGCAGTGCTGGTGATCTCGGAAGAACTGGATGAACTTTTCGAGGTCAGCGACCGGATCGCCGTCATCGCCGGTGGCCGTTTGTCACCGACGACACCGACACGCGAGACCAACGTCGAAGAAATCGGAATCTGGATGAGCGGCATGTGGCCAAGTGCTGCCGGAGCTGCTGGTATCAATGCCGATATCGGCACGAGAGAGGTGAAACATGTTGCTTAAACTTGAAGCCCGGCCCGAGGCGTCGCAGCGCATGCGATATCTGTCGCCGTTGATTGCGGTGGCACTGACGCTCGCTGGCAGCCTCGTGTTGTTCGCATTGCTCGGCAAAAGTCCCTTAGAAGGCTTCAAAGTCTTTTTTATTTATCCGATGCGTGACCTGTATAGCATTTCGGAAGTCTTGCTGAAGGCGACACCATTAATGCTGATCAGCGTTGGTCTGGCTGTAGGGTACCGCGCCAATGTATGGAATATCGGTGCGGAAGGGCAATACATTCTAGGTGCAATTTTTGCAACCGGGGTGGCGCTGTACTTCCAGGGCGTTTCCAGCATGTGGGTATTGCCGATGATGCTGGTCGCCGGCGCGCTTGGCGGTGCGTTATGGTCGGCAATACCGGCGCTGCTGCGGACCCGATTCCGGGCGAACGAAATCCTGGTCACGCTCATGTTGGTCTACATTGCGCAGCTGACGGCTTCATGGCTGGTTCACGGGCCATGGAAAAATCCGGACGGGTTTAATTTCCCGGCCACGTATATGTTCGACGACTCGGCATTATTGCCAATACTCATCGAAGGTACACGTTTAAACATCGCCTTTCTCATCGCTTTAAGCGCCTTGTGTGTCGGCTATGTGTTTGTGCAGCGCAGTTTCTATGGCTACCAGATGCAGGTGGCAGGACAGGCTGAAGCCGCTGCTCGCTACGCCGGCTATTCAGCCAAGCGCACGATCTGGATCGGCCTTCTGGCAGGAGGCCTGGCAGCAGGAATCGCCGGGATGACCGAAGTCGCCGGGCCGATGGGGCAGCTTACCGAGAGTATTTCGATGAACTACGGGTTTGCCGCCATCATCGTTGCCTTCGTCGGCCGGCTGAATCCGGTCGGTATTTTGTTCGCCAGCATACTCATGGCGATGCTGTATCTCGGTGGTGAGCAGGCCCAGCAATACATGAATCTGCCATCGTCGATATCCAAGGTTTTCCAGGGCATGCTGCTGTTTTTCCTGCTCGCGGCAGACCTGTTCATCGGCTATCGGCTGCGCTTCAGCAATAACCTAATTTTTGGAAAGTCATCATGGAAAGCCAGCTGATTACCTCGATCATCTCGGCCACGATTATCTGTGGCACCCCATTAATCATAGTTGCGATAGGCACGTTGGTCGCGGAAAAATCTGGTGTATTGAATCTGGGTGCGGAAGGAATGATGTCGGTTGGAGCGATCGCTGCATTCGCGGTCGCGTTCTCCGGTGGAAGCCCATTCTTTGCGGTGCTGGCGGGCATGGCGGCCGGGTGTGCGATGTCGCTGCTGTTCGGCTTCCTTACCTTGACAATGCTGGCTAACCAGGTTGCTTCCGGTCTGGCACTGGCCATCTTTGGTGTTGGGCTGTCCGCTTTTATCGGCAAGCCGTTCGAGTCGGCGCCGATCGATATTGTGCCGTCCATCCGGATCCCGTTCCTTGCTGATATTCCGGTGATCGGCCCGGCGCTGTTCAATCACCAGTCGCTGGTCTACTTTTCGTGGTTGCTGGTCGCTGCGGTGATCTGGTTCCTCTACCGAAGCCGCTGGGGACTGGTACTGCGTGCGGTCGGCGAGTCGCCGACGGCAGCGCATTCGGTGGGTTACAAAGTGAACGTGCTGCGGTATGCGGCGGTCGCCTTCGGCGGTGCCATGGCGGGTATCGGTGGCGCCTACATGTCGGTGTACTACACCCCGCTCTGGGCGGAAGGCATGGTCGCAGGACGTGGCTGGATTGCTTTGGCGCTAGTGGTGTTTGCGACATGGCGCCCAATGCGTGTGGTGCTGGGTGCATATCTGTTCGGTGGCGTCATGATTTCTCAACTGTTTGTTCAGGGCTCGGGATTAAAACTCGAGGTTCCTGCGCAGTTCCTGTCCGCACTGCCGTATGCCGCAACCATCATCGTCCTGGTGGTGATTTCGCGAAATGCCAATACGATTCGGCTCAATTCGCCGGCGTCACTTGGACAACCATATCGCGCAGATAGTTAAGTACCGATTTGCTTGGCGTCAAGGCGATCACTGGACGCACCTGGATTGGCGGGCACGATCGCTGTATTCGAGTCTTTGGTTTGTGTCATTCACATTTTTAACGATAAGAAAACAGGAGATAACATGTCATATGGTCACCCCCACGCACGTCGTTTCTTTACCAGCCTTTTCGCAGGTCTCGGCATTGCGGCTTCCGCAATGGCTGACGAGCCGCTGAAGACGTGCTTCCTCTACTCGAATCCGATCGGCGAAAGCGGCTGGACCTATCAGCATGAACTGGCGCGCAAGGAACTGGTTGCGGCAGTCGGTAATAAAATTACAACCAAGTACGTAGAAAATATTGCGGAAGGACCGGATGCAGAACGAGTGATCCGTAATTTCGTGCAGGAAGGATGCAAAGTTATTTTTACGCCATCGTTCGGCTTCATGGAGCCAACGGTCAAGGTTGCACGCCAGGCGCCGAACGTCATTTTCCTCAACGGCAGTGGCTATAAAACCGCATCGAACCTCGGCGTATATAACGCCCGTTATTACGAAGGCCGTTATCTCGAGGGCGTTCTGGCGGGCGCGATGAGCAAGAAGGGTGTGGTCGGCTATGTCGGTGCGTTTCCGATCCCGGAAGTGCTGCAAGGTTTGAACGCGTTTGCACAGGGAATGCGCAGCGTGAACCCGAACGCGCAAATCAAACTGATCTGGGTGAATGCCTGGTATGACCCAGGCAAGGAGCGCGACGCGGCGAATACGCTGATGAAGTTGGGCGCCGATGTGATGGCTTATGCAACATCCGGTGTTTCTATTGTGACTGCGGCAGAGGAAAAGGGCGTTTATACGCTGGGTTACTACTCCGATATGTCGAAGTTCGGACCGAAGACCAACCTGACCTCCATCATGCACACCTGGGGACCGTATTACGTCAAAGTGATCGAAGACGTGCTTGCCGGTCGCTGGAAGTCTGGCAACGTGGTCGGTGGATTACGCGAAGGCATGATCCGGATGGCACCTTTAAACCCGGTTGTTCCTGCCGATGTGCGTGAGCGTTTCGTGCGTGCAGAACGCGACCTGATCGAAGGGAAACTGCATCCGTTTGCCGGTCCGGTTATTGATCAGGATGGCAAGGAGCGTGTTCCCGCAGGTAAGGTATTAAGTACGGAAGAACTTAACACCATGAACTACCTGGTACAGGGAATTGATGGAACAGTCCCGAAAAAATAATCGTAACTTTTAAACACTTTTTAAGCACTTTATTTCACCACATGCCGCGTGGGTACACGCGGCAGCAATGGCAACATCACCCTGCGCTTCGCTTTGCTTTGTCTCACGAGCGCAGGGTGTCACAGGATAATTGATATGACGAACAGTATTCTCATCAAAAACGCAAACTCGATTCTTACTGGAATGCGCGGTGACGACGCGCGCAGCAAGGCCACGGATTTGCGGATTGAACAGGGCGTCATTACGGAAATGGGCCGCAACCTTTTACAACGGCCTGGAGACAGAGTTCTCGATGCAAGCGACTGCGTAATTTACCCCGGCTGGATAAACACTCACCATCACCTGTTTCAGTCCCTGTTAAAGGGCGTCCCGGCGGGGATCAATCAAACGCTTAGCCCATGGTTACAGTCCGTGCCGTTTATTTACCGTCGCTACTTCAACGAAGAACGACTTCGGCTGGCAGCGCGCATAGGCATCATTGAATTGATGCTTTCCGGATGCACGACCATTGCCGATCACCACTATATATATTATCCCGGTATGTCTTATGACGCGTCGGCGGCACTGTTCGACGAGGCCGAGGCGCTTGGCGTACGATTTATGCTCTTGCGCGGAGGCGCGACGACGACCCGGAAGCTGGAGGCTAACGACCTCAACTATGTTGAACCCGAGACGCTGGACGGGATGATTTCCGAAGTTGAACGCACGGCTTCGCGTTTCCATCAAAGCGGATTGCGGCCGCAAACACGCGTCGCCATGGCGCCCACCACTGTAACGGTGTCACTGCAGCGTCCCGAACTCAAACTGGTGGCCCGTGCCGCGAGAGAGATGGGCATCCCGCTGCATACCCATATGTCGGAAACAGTGTCCTATATGGAACATTGTCGCGAGGCGTTTGGTTGCCTGCCGATCGAATATCTGGCGGAAAACGAATGGGTAGGTCCAGACGTGTCGCTGGCGCATCTGGTACACCTGACCGACGTCGAACGCAACATCCTTGGAACGACCGGCACAGGTATGGCACATTGCCCGCAAAGCAATGCACGTCTGGCCGACGGAATTGCACCTGCACCGGCACTTGAACGTCTCGGTGCCGCCGTATCGATCGGTGTCGACGGCGCTGCGTCCAATGAGGCTGCGGACATGATTAGCGAAGTGCACTTCTGCTGGCTCGTGCACCGGGCACATGCTGGCGCTGCTACGTTGCCGCGTCCTCAAGGCGAAGGCGAAAGCGGTGCGGACAGTACGACCGTCGAACAAGTGATCCACTGGGCCACTGCTGGTGGCGCCCGTACGCTTGGCTTCGATGGTGTCGGCACACTCGCAATTGGCCAGGCGGCCGACCTCGCCATCTATGATCTTGATTCGCCACGCTACTTCGGTTTGCACGATATGGCCATCGGTCCGGTCGTGAGTGGCGGGCGCCCGAGTCTGAAATGGCTGATCATTGGCGGACGTATCGTCGTGGAAGACAACGCTATTCCCGGTGTCGACATGGCGGCGCTGCGCGCCCAAGCCCGTACTGATGTTATGCGCATGGTCGGAGATATCTGAACCATTTAAGCGCGACTGATTTTGATTTTGAGGAGGCACTGGTCCAGGTGACGGTACCTCCTAACCGCGGTAATGCCGTCACCGTTGCCGTACGCGGTCAGCATGACGGCGGGTACCACTCACAGTGTCGAGGTAACCATGTTCACCTTGCCGGCCCATTTAGATATTCATTTGATCCGGATTCTGTACATGCTTCTTTGCGAGAGAAATGTCTCGCGCGTTGCGATGAAGCTGAATCAGCCGCAGTCGTCCATCTCGGTCTCGCTGCGGAAGTTGCGCGAACTCACCGGCGATCCCTTGTTGGTACGCAATGGCAGAGGTATGGTGCTGACGCAGCATGGGGAAAGTCTGCTGCATCCGGCACGACATATCCTGGAACAGACCGACCGCCTGTTCAAGCAGAAAGGTCCGTTCGTGCCGGAACAGGATGCACGCACCTTCCATATTGCGGCGCCGGATTACCTCGACAGTAACTTTCTGCCAAGTATTGTCGCCAATGTTTTGCGGTCGTCACCGAAAAGTAAGATCATCATCCATAGCCTGGCACCGGAAATGGATTACGTTCGCTTGCTATCGGACGGTAATCTTGACCTTGTTATTGCAAACTGGGAGGAACCGCCGCTGCATCTGCATGTGTCGAAGCTGTTCGATGATGAGATCGCTTGCATCATGCGTGGAGACTGTGCATACGCCTTGCGTACCGCCCATGATGGCATGACCGTTGACGACTATTTGAGCTTGCCGCATGTAGCACCGTCGCGGATGCTGCCCGGTTATGCCGGTGTTATCGAATCATTTCTCACCAGTCAAAATTTAAGCCGCAACGTCGTGGTGGAGTCGGCTTACTTTGCTTTGATTCCTTCCATGCTAACCCGTACGGACCTCGTACTCACGACAGGCCGGCAGTTCATGAAGTCATGGGAAAAGAAGCTGCCGCTCAAGAGCTTTATCGCGCCGGTAAAATTTCCCGTGATGCAGTTTTATCAGATGTGGCACGAGCGGGTACAGCATAGCCCCGAACACAAATGGCTGCGCGAGCTGGTTCGGACTACCGCAAAAGCGCTTTCCGAGAAGAAGCCGGAAGCTGAAAGGTGCTTGGTGAAAAATGAATATGCATGATATATCGATATCAGCACAACGGTCGCCATATGATGGGCCTACTTGCTTACCGGATCTCAGCATGATGCGGCGCGAAAAACCTTCGGATATGGTTGTTACGCTCGATCAGCTGAATGCGTGTGATCAGACGACCTTTGTGACGCTCCTTAAGGATGTATA
This sequence comes from Herbaspirillum sp. GCM10030257, assembly GCF_042666555.1. Classification (NCBI taxonomy): domain Bacteria; kingdom Pseudomonadati; phylum Pseudomonadota; class Betaproteobacteria; order Burkholderiales; family Oxalobacteraceae; genus Herbaspirillum; species Herbaspirillum sp. GCM10030257. The sequence continues at coordinate 4,151 of NZ_JBHTDH010000023.1, read as the reverse complement.
TTCACGTCACGACTGGGTAGCCGCACGAGCGGCACTACAGCGACCGTTCCCCACACTGTCTGCCTTAAAGCTTGGCTTGCAGCGGGTGGTAAACAATGCGACCCACGAAGAAAAAATCGAGCTGCTGCGCGGCCATTCCTATTTCGCAAAAGCCGGCGATAGAGCAGAAAAACAGGGAGGTGAGATCTGCGATGGCGGAGAGCTTGAACAGCTTAACTACAGTTATTGCGCGCGTTTTGATTTCCCTTTCGTGCTTTCGCCTGAGGGGGAGAGGTCGACCGGGCGTCGCGATGTCGTTGCCATCATCAAACGCCGTCTGTCAAATCAACGCGATGATGAAATCGCAGAAGCCTTGCATCACATCGGTAGATCCGCCGAGCTGCGTCTGAACTATCTGTTCAATCATGTGCCACATGTCGGCCATCTCGTCCTGGATTGGAGCGACACGCTGGGTACCTGGAGCGATGATGAGAACTGCCTGACCTGCGCATTCATGACAACCGCGCATCGCAAGACTGCGGTGCAACTGGCTGCCTGGATGCGCGAGTGCGGCATGGAAGTCAGCATAGACACGGCCGGAAACGTTATCGGGCGCTACGTATCCGCCGACCCGGCCGCAAAGACATTGATGATCGGATCCCACTATGATACCGCGCGCGATAGTAGCAAACTAAAGGGCCGCCTCGGCATACTACTGCCTATCGCCGTCGTCCGTCACTTGCATAGCCGTGGCGTGAAACTACCGTTTCACCTGGAAATAGTTGGTTTTTCCGACAGCATGGGGTTGCGTTTCAATAGCCCTTTCCTGGGAAGCAAGGCTTTGGCCGGACGTTTCGACATGCGTGCGTTGGATAATGTCGATTCCGAGGGATTGACGCTGCAAGCGACATTGCATGACGCCGGATACAACGCACAGCTAATTCCGCAAATTGCGCGTCGACGTGAGAATCTATTGGGTTTCGTCGAAGTGGCGATGGAAAATGGCCCGATATTACGCGGGCGAGGCGTGCCAGCCGGTGTCGTCTCTTCAATTGCGGGTAGCAGCCGTTACATGATCGAGCTGACGGGAACTGCCTGCCATGCGGGCAACGCACCGATGTCAATGCGGCGGGATGCCGCAGCGGCGGCGGCAGAAGTCGTTCTTCTCGTGGAAAGGTGTTGTAGCGGCACGGTATCGTTGTCCGGCACGGTCGGTGAGATCGAGATACCAAATGGCGCAGCTAGTGTAGTTCCAGGCGGCTGTCGTCTGATCCTGGAAGTCCGTGCCGCAAATAATGCAACGCGCGACCGGGCAGTGACTTCCATCATGGTTGGTATCGATGCGATTTGCTATCGACGCAATATGGACGTCAGCATTCAATGTGTGGAGCGGGTTGCTGCAGTCAACTGTGACGCCGGGCTACGCCGTCAGTTGGGTGAAGCGGCGATGCTCGTTGGCGTTACGCCGGCTGAACTTGCTGCCGGTACAGCCCATGATGCAATGGAAATGGCGGGTGTGACCGATGTCGCCATGTTGCTTATGCGTTGTGACAACGAAGGATCCGGCGAAGCTGCTTGTGAAAGCGTGTCGGCCGATGACATTGAAACTGCATGGGAGCTCATGCTTGCCTTCATACGTAACTTTGATCCGCAATCGTAGGCGACATCGCGCACAAGCTAAGGTTTGATGCGATGTGACGTGAAGCAAAGGATGCTTGAAAGGAAGGCAGCTGGATAAGCCGCCCACCTCGCAATCTGCATCCGCTCCATGGTGACCGAGAGGGGCACCAGCCGGATCAGAACCTGTGGCGCACTCCCAGGCCAAAGCTATTGCCGTTGTTCTGGCGTGTGATCCGATCGTTCATTGCAACCGCATACACGTCTGTTCGTTTGGACAAATCGTACACGTAGCCAACTGAGGTCGTATTGCGCTTCTGGTCCGCGCCGACGGCAATGCCGCTACGTTTAGTCTGAGCCCATGCAGCAAGTATCCGGCCTGTGCCAACGGGCGCACTCGCGCTCAGTGATGTCGTCTTGTCGTCGAAATCGATATTGTGTGACGTTTGCCCATAGGTTGCAAAGACCTTGACTATCTTGAAGTCATAGCTACCGCCGAGCATCCAGGCTTTTTGCCTTGCGGCAAACGCGCCGGAAGGCAATGGTAGATTGCCAGCCGGTTGCACATTGCCGACCGTAGCATTGAGCGGATTGTTCACTTCAACCTGATGATAAAACGCGGTCAGGCCGAGATCCCCAGCTGTGTAAAACAGGTTTGCACCGACGTTGTTAACGCCATTATCACCTGCGATTTCACCGAACTGGTAGTGAACGTTGGCACTCAGGCCGCCGATATTCGGAGTACTGTAAATGATCTCGTTGCTCCAGCCGGTGTCGCCCTGCACTGAGTTCGTCCAGCGCGAGGCATTGAACAGTGGTACATCCATATGCAAGATCAGCGGCGAAAAGGTAAACGAATCGCCGAACGCATTAAACTTGGCTGAAGGCAGAAAATTTGGTGCAAGGCCGCGTCCGAGCAACACTGAGCCAAATCCTCCGGATAACCCCACGCTGGCATCACGCGCCCACATGGTGTCCGATGCAAACCGCCCTACGGCGCCGGTATCGGTTTTAAAAAAGCTGGTCAGCGCAAACCGGGCGGTCAGGCCGCCGCCAAGGTCTTCAGTGCCTTTGAATCCGAACCAGGAGGTTGTCATGCCGCTACTGTTGACCACCGAACGACTTGCCGGATCGCCGGCATAGCGCACCTTTCCGGCGTACGCATCGACGAGTCCCCTAACGGTAACATTGGTTTGGGCCGCAGCAGTGCCGGTGAACGCATTCCCTAATACAGCCAGCAGCATGAGTTTTTTTAGTTTACCTCGGCTTTGTTGCATGACGTCTCCTGTTGTAATACAAGTTTTAATTTGCCGGGTCGCGTCCCGGCGCCGTAAAAAACGACTGAAGTGCGGAACGTTTTATCGATACGATCACGCGCTGGGATTACGGTGTAGTTCGCGTACTGCGTCGACCGCGCCCAGAATGGCTTCCGAGGTGGCGGGAGCGTTCAGCGGCGGGTTGACTTTGTAATCGGCGACGCTGGCAATCGCATCACGGATTGCAAAAAATGCGGAGAACGACAGCAGCAGTGGCGGCTCACCGACCGCCTTTGACCGGTGAATGCTGGCGGCTGCATTGCGGTTGTTAAACAGCGCGACACGGAAATCTTCCGGGCAATCGGAGATGCCGGGAATCTTGTAGGTCGATGGTGCATGCGTCATCAGCTTGCCGGACTTGTTCCACCACAGTTCTTCGGTGGTCAGCCAGCCCATGCCCTGGATGAATGCGCCTTCGACCTGGCCGATATCGATGGCCGGATTCAGGGAATTGCCAGCATCGTACAGTGCGTCGGCGCGCAGCAGTTTCCACTCGCCGGTCAGGGTATCGACCACGACTTCGGATACCGCAGCGCCGTAGGCGAAGTAAAAGAACGGATGCCCTGTCATGGTCTTGGAATCCCAGTACAGTCCGGGTGTGGCATAAAAGCCATCCGACCAAAGTTGAATGCGGGCGTTGTACGCATCTTGGACCAGGTCTGTGAATGCAATGGAGTGCTTCGCTGCATGCACCATACCGTTCGCAAAGCTTACGGACGGTATCGGGACGTTATGCCGCTGCGCCATGAAAGCCGCAAGGCGATATCGAATCTGGCGGGCCGCATCCTGAGCGGCCTTGCCGTTGAGGTCGGCACCGGTCGAGGCTGCGGTTGCCGAGGTATTGGCCACCTTGCTGGTATCGGTCGCCGACACCCGCACCCGGGACAGGTCGACCCCCAGTTCATGCGCCACCACCTGCGCCACCTTGGTATTGATCCCCTGGCCCATCTCGGTGCCGCCATGGTTGACCAGCACCGAACCATCCACATACACATGCACCAGCGCACCAGCCTGGTTCAGGTGGCTCACATTGAACGCAATGCCAAACTTGACCGGCGTGATCGCCAACCCTTTCTTCAGCACCGGACTGCCTGCATTGAATGCCCTGACCACTTCCCGCCGTGCCCGGTAGTCGCTGCTCGCTTCGAGCTCACCGACCAGTTCATGGATCACGTTGTCAACCACCTTCTGCCCGTACTGGGTGACATTGCGCCCCTCGGCATCGTTGCGGCCGTAAAA
>NZ_JBHTDH010000022.1:0-66765 GCF_042666555.1 Herbaspirillum sp. GCM10030257 | reverse complement strand
ACGACTTATTGGGGATCGCGCCTACGACAGTGATCCGCTCGATCAAAGGCTGGCACAGCGCGGTATTGAACTGATTGCGCCACATAAGCGAAACCGGAAGAAAGCAGCGACGCAGGACGGGCGAGCGCTGCGGCGTTACACCAGACGCTGGAAAATCGAACGCACCTTCGCATGGCTCAACAAGTTCAAGCGCGTGCTTACCCGATGGGACCGCTGCATCGAACATTACACTGCCTTTGTTCATCTTGCTCTCGCCATGATTCTGCTCCGAAGGTATTTATGAAATCAGTTCTAAAAAGAATTGCCCCGACTGCCTTCAATGCCTTTGCCACTATATTACGGTCTCAGGACCGATACCATATGCGCTGAGGGAATTACAGCGACAGCGGTTTAACGAGGAGGTTTATTGCGTAAATTGCGCCTCCATAACTATGAACGTGAACTGGCAGACATGGCGAACTCGAATCCATGGTCAAAACGTATGAGAGATATGCTCATCGCTCTTACGCGTGAACGATTTTTACCAAAAGCAGAGCCCAGCCGGAGAAAAGGCCCGCCGGGAACAGGAAGGTATTCGGCTGCAAAAAGTGGCAGCAACGTGCGCAGAGTCTGTTTCACTGGACCTCCTTGCGACCCTCTTCCCCTCACTGCCCGCCTTTCCATTTCGGCATACCCGTCCATGCAAAGTCAATCCACTTGAATGACACCTGAGCTCTGCCGAAATTAGCGCCGAGCAGTGCGCCACTCCAGCTGGTGTAGGATAAAAAAGTACAAGGTATCGTTGGTCTGAGACGCTTTGCGCGCAACGCAAACAAGCAATTGCCATCGTATGCTGCCGATGTCTTACCTGTTAACGCATGCGCACAACTTCATTTCCGATTTTCCAAGCGCGACATAAGGGAGATGTAATGAGTACCGAAACACGTAGACAGTTTGAAGCATGGGCTGGCTCCTAAGATCTTGAACTTAAACCAGTACGATGCACAACGGGGGAATTCGAGTATTGCGAGATAGACACGGACTTCGCGTGGCAAACCTGGACAGCACAGACAGATGTGATTGAACAGACACGTAATCGCTTGGCTGTCGTGGAAAAGGAAAACGGCATTTTGAAGAGTGAGGCGGCGAAGGCATTCGCGTCGCGAATTGCAGAGAGGCATCTCATCCTCCACGCGCTGCGGGACGCTGAACGTTACCGCTATCTTCGCGAACATTCCGATATGTTGTCGCGGTCGCCAGAGACAAAGTGCCAAGCACCTCATGAAGTGGATGCTTTGGTAGACTTCGCGAGATTTGGCAAGATAGATACTTAGGTGCGTTATATCGTCATGGATCGAAAGCCGCTAGCCGTTGTATGCCGACTGGATTTGATTTCGACCGGAAGTAAGTTCCTGAAATTTCGACGAATGAATGTCAATATCATGACCTACGGCCTTTACCTGATGGGGATTGACGTAAAACGGACGATTTTTGAACTGATAACTTAATTACAGACAATGCGTGCCAGTGAAGAAAAGGCCCGACAGGACTTCTCGTCCTTCAATGGAAGGACTTCGAAAAAGCCGTGAACATTTTGCACGATGTACAACGCCGGTAATCCTATGCCGATCCCGTCCGATAAGCTGACATGTCTCGTCGCTCGTTGAGAGACCCTGTTGACGAATAATTCAAAGCGTATATACTCAAGCCACATTCAATCACTTCCATATTGACACTAAAGTGAACAAGGTCTGCATCCTCGCGAACCGAAATTGTTCTGCCCTGCACGAGGCAGTGTCATCTATCGTTGCGTGCTTCATTTTTGAGCAGCGTCCGTGCCATCTTCCGTACGAGAATGCTTCTTTGAGTGCTTGCCCGGCGCAACTGTCCACCCGAGACCTCGCCTGCCTCTCTTAGGCTCGGTGAGCGCCTAAGAGAACCATCTGGTTTCCATAGGCCTCCCGAGCTACAGCCCGCTAACCTGATCATCCTGTCGACGCTTAACGCGCCAGACCAACCACGCCCATGTTCTGACCTGTGCGTGTCGCAGCGACTGTTGATGATCCATACATAACATACTGAGTCTTGTCACGGCAGCGTTGCGACGTTACAGGCGGCCAGACAGAGATGAGCGTCGTATTGTCGTATTAAAGCGTAGCCATCACGTAGCTGCTCGCATTGTGTACGGGCTTGCGAAGTAAGCAGGAAAACATCCCCATTCCCCGTTATCGAACAGATGCTCTGTTGTAATTTATTGAACTTGATTACCATGGATATTGTTAAAGAATTTGTTAAGGCAAAGCGGCCCTGCGCAGATGGGTTCCGCTGGTTTCTGCGTCACTACCAGGACGGAAGCGATTATCAGCCATTGTTGGATGCGCTCGTTGCCGCAGGCAGGTCAGATGACGCTTGCTGGCTGCTTGACCAATTTGGTCCAACGGACGCTGTACTAACTCTGGACGATCTCGAAACGGAATCGGTCGTATTTGCGGGCACACTTGACGTACGCGGTCACATCCATGTTGATTCGATCCTGCGCGCGGGCCGATCGATAAAAGCAGGCGGCGGGATCCATGCCGGTCGCACCATCATTGCCGGAGAGGACCTGCGATCCGCCGGAAGTATTCGTTGTGGCGGGGTGGTTCGTGTCGGTGGCGACATGATGGCCGGCTGGGGCATCAATGTCGACGGTCCTATTCAATGTGCAGGGAATCTGCGAGCGGAATGGGAACTGGTTTGCGACGGCCCGCTGTCTGCCGAAGAGAATGTTATCGTTGGACACGACTTAGTCAGTAAGGCCGCAGTTCAATGCGGTAAAAGCATTCGCGTAGGTGGCTCCATCACTGTCCTGGATAGTCTTCGGGTGGAACAAGGCATTGAGTGTGGCGACTCTATTCTCTGTCACCATCATGTAGAGGCAAATTGGGGCGCCAAGGCGGGCAAAACCATTCGCGCAGGCGGCTCAATCAAGGCGGGCGAAAGCTTGCAGGCTGGTGAGGATATCCAAGCAGGCGTTGGTTTCGGCGTGTACGCCGGACTGGTGGTCAGAACCGATGCGTGGGAAGCTAGCGCACGAGTTCATGCAAAGCTAAAACCAGAGCGATTAATGAGTGGTTGGTGGGCGGGACCCTGCCCTTGCTGATGCGTAGCGCGCTGTCGAATCCTCATGCGTATTGTTTCTACTAAAACTCTTAGTATGTATAGCGCTTTCTTTCCAGTCTTGAGTGCGAAATCGGGTGACCATACGATGGCACTGCGTATAGATGTTAACCTCGAACCGGCCGAATTCGAACAGGAGTTGGAGCTAATTTATCGCCGACTCACGCGTCCCGGAGATGCACTTTATGGGCTACTCGAACTGGAAATCGGTCTTCCGGGCTTCATTGTTCGTTATCGCGAGGCAGATGGAGAACACTATATCTACGTTGAAGATATCAGACGCCGATGCCTGGCCGGCTATACCGTATTCAACCGATTAGTAGAACTTAACCGACGCGCAGATCGTCTGCTACGTGCCCCGCATTCAAAATATGCTCCGCGGTATCAACGGCGCGGCATCACGACGACGATCTACAAATGGTGGCTGGACCGTCATCACTGTCTTATCAGCGGAGCACGTCAATCCGTCGCAGCCAATGCACTGTGGCAGTCTTTAAGCAAACACTACGACTTAGTCTACGTAGAACTAGATCGTCGGATCATCCATCGTTTGGGACGACAGCCGAGCCCCGTAGTGCAGCAGCGGTTGAGCACCCGGTTGATCCTGGTCAGCCGAACATATGGAGTAGAACGTTTGGCCGAAGGTTGCGGATACGCTCTAGAACAGGACGAACACGACATGCCGTCATCTCAACAATCTCGGCGTTCGTATGGCGCTTTGCTACGGCTTCACGCAGGAAGAATTCTCAACAAGTATGGGTCAGGTTAGATGGTGCCTCAAGAAGCCTTGCGTTGTACTGCTATCTTTATCTATCTGACAGTAGAATCTTGAAGGACGGCTTACCTAGTTTGATAGACGTGCGAATCTTTATTAATCCAGCGGTATTTTGGATTCCCCTCCGTCGTGCGGTCGATCTTGCTGCCTCACAACCTGGAATCTTGCAAGAATATTGAATGGCTGAATTTGATCTGACGATCGACGTGGTCAACTGTGAGGAAAGCGGCGCTTATTCTTCGCTATTTGCTTTTGAACCGCACCTCGGCACCACGCAGTTGGTCGTACCGAGGTTGAAGCGATTCACATAGAGTGCCAGACAAAGGCATCCACACATCCGTCAGCGTCGCCGACCTCAGACGGCCACTGTCTCCAGAGTGGCGTTGAACGTCGCACTTGGGCGCATCACTGCCTTTACTTTCGCATCGTCAAGCTTGTAGTAACCACCAATATCGACAGGTTTTCCCTGCACCTCAATCAACTCAACAATGATCTTTTGTTCGTTGTCCGCGAGCGCTTTTGCCAGCGACGTAAACGAAGCGGCAAGCTCAGTGTCGTCCGTCTGCGTCGCCAGTTCCTGCGCCCAGTACATGGCCAAATAGAATTGGCTTCCGCGATTGTCAAGTTCGCCGGTCTTGGGCGAAGGCGACTTGCGGTTGTCCAGCAGTTTGCCGGTAGCCGCATCGAGAGTCTTGGCCAAAATCTTTGCCTTCATGTTGCCAGTCTTGATGCCCAAGTCTTCCAGGCTTACGGCCAGCGCCAGAAACTCCCCCAGCGAATCCCAACGCAGATGGTTTTCTTCAACCAGTTGCTGCACGTGCTTGGGGGCCGAGCCGCCCGCACCGGTTTCGTACATGCCGCCGCCGGCCATCAGCGGGACGATGGAAAGCATCTTCGCGCTTGTGCCCAGTTCCAAGATTGGAAACAGGTCAGTCAGGTAGTCACGCAGAATATTGCCGGTGACCGAAATCGTGTCAAGCCCGCGGCTTACGCGCTCGAGCGTATAGCGCATCGCGCGTACTTGCGACATGATCTGGATATCCAGTCCGGTCGTGTCATGGTCTTCCAGATAGGTCTTGACCTTCTTGATCAACTCGTTTTCGTGTGGGCGGTAAGAATCGAGCCAGAACACTGCCGGCATGCCGGAGTTGCGTGCTCGTGTGACGGCCAGCTTGACCCAGTCACGGATTGGCGCATCCTTGACCTGGCACATGCGCCAGATGTCGCCCTGCTCGACATTCTGCGTCAACAGCACCTCGCCGGTAGCCAGGTCGGTGATGTTAGCGACGCCGTCTTCCGGGATTTCAAAGGTCTTGTCATGGGATCCGTACTCCTCCGCTTGCTGTGCCATCAAACCTACGTTAGGCACTGTGCCCATCGCACGCGGATCAAACGCACCATGCCATTTGCAGAAGTTGATGATCTCCTGATAGATACGGGCGAAGGTGCTCTCGGGGATCACCGCCTTGACTTCCTTAAGCCGGCCGTCGGCACCATACATCTTGCCGCCGGCACGGATCATGGCTGGCATGGACGCATCGACGATAACATCGTTCGGCGAATGGAAGTTGGTAATGCCCTTTGCCGAATCGACCATCGCCAATGCAGGGCGATGCTCCTGACAGGCATGGAAGTCACGGATGATTTCTTCGCGTTGCGAATCCGGCAACTTGGCGAGCTTGTTGTGCAGGTCAGCCATGCCGTTGTTGACGTTGACACCCAAGCTGTCAAGGAAGGCGCCGTGCTTTTCGAACGCTTCCTTGTAGAACATGCGGACGCAGTGGCCGAAGACGATGGGGTGCGACACCTTCATCATCGTTGCCTTGACGTGCAATGAAAACATCACGCCGGTCTTGTGCGCGTCTTCGATCTGTTTCTCGTAAAAGTCCAGCAGTGCCTTGCGGCTCATGAACATCGAATCGATGATCTCGCCTTCCAGTAACGAGACCTTCGGCTTCAGAACGATAGTCTGGCCGCTCTTTGTGAGCAGTTCCATTTTCACGTCGCGTGCTTTGTCCAGCGTCATCGATTTTTCGCCGTGGTAGAAGTCGCCGCTGGTCATGTGCGACACGTGGGTGCGCGAGGCTTGCGACCATTCGCCCATCGAGTGCGGGTTCTTGCGTGCGTATTCTTTGACAGCGCGCGGTGCGCGGCGATCGGAGTTGCCTTCGCGTAGCACCGGATTGACGGCGGAGCCGATGCATTTGCCGTAGCGCGCCTTGATGGCTTTTTCTTCGTCAGTCTTCGGATCGGCGGGGTAGTCGGGAATGTTATAGCCCTTGCCCTGCAATTCTTTAATCGCTGCCAGCAACTGGCCTACCGAGGCACTGATGTTGGGCAGCTTGATGATGTTGGCGTCCGGCTCGAGTGTTTTCTTGCCCAGTTCGCTGAGCGTGTCCGGCACGCGCTGCTCCGGCGTAAGGTAATCGGAGAAGTTGCCGAGGATACGAGCTGCGACGGAAATGTCGCTCTGCTCGATGCGAATACCAGCCTGCTTGGTAAAAGCGCTGATGATTGGCAGGAAAGCGTGGGTCGCCAACAAAGGCGCCTCGTCAGTGAGCGTGTAAATGATGGTCGGATCGCTGTTCATAGCTGTTTCCTCGGTTGTCGCGGACGTTTTAGAAATTCTTCAATTTACGATTACTGCCTATCTCGGCTTACGCTCAACGTCACCTGTGTTGACGGCCAATAGGTAGTCAAATGAGGTCTTATATAAGACATATGATTATCTCCACATTATGCATGAGCTTTTCACGATATGCAAACTAATGAGACGGCGCTGAGTGGATTGTCTGAAACTATCTGCCCATCTCCCTTTCAAACCGAGATATTTCTGCATCCGTCTTGGGTTTCCGCCTTATCTCTTGCAACATCAACAAAAAATAGAAGCTACATCATGCATGCCCGCATCAGCTCTGTCGGTCTCCTGATGCCTAAGGTGACATCTCGCGACACCCTTTTAGCGACCAGTATCGGCAGCATCGATGCTGCGAGTCTGGAAGCGTTACCGCAAGGAGCGGGAATTTACCGTTTTCTGGACGCTACGGACTCTCCTTTGTATATTGGCAAAAGCGTCAACATCCGGTCTCGCGTGCAGGCACATTTGCGTACGCCGCAAGAACGCGCTTTGCTGCGAAATACGCGACGCATCGATTTTCTCCGCATGGCGGGAGAAATGGGTGCATTGCTGCTCGAATCGCAATTAATCAAGCAGTGGCAGCCGCCTTACAACGTGCTGCTGAAATCGACCGCAACTGCCTACGCCCTGTATTTACCCAAAGGCAGTCTGCAGCCGCAAGTCGTAGATTATGAGGATGCGGCTCGATATTCTGCGCACGGATTATTTTCCTCGCGCACGAATGCGGAAGCAGGATGGCGAGCTCAGATAAGGCGGCATGGATTATGTCCTGCGCTGCTCGGCATGGAACAGACGACGCACGGTCGAGCGTGCTTTGCGCATCAGCTCGGTTATTGTCGCGGGGCTTGCATTGACGTTGAAACTCCGCTCGCACACACACGCCGCGTGCATAAGGCCTTGAAACAACTGGACCAGTATGTATGGCCTTATGCCGGTCCGATTGGCATTTTTGAAAGTGACGGCCACCTGCATCAGGTGCACGTAGTCGAACGGTGGGCCTACCTGGGAAGCTTATCGGCATGCCAACCCGCACTACAGCTTCCACGCAACATTCGACTCGATGTCGATACCTTCAAGATACTTGCTGCGCGGCTTGCCGTTGGATTGTTGAGGGCCGTCGATCTGCAAATCACGAACAACGATCGTGGAATCCGGAACTGCACATTTCCATTTCAAAATAAAGCGACTAAAGTTTGATGGGGTGGTACCCGGGCTTCTTTGATTGATTCATCGTTCTACTGCACCGGAGACCAGTGGTTGACGGGCTTTCCCAATGCGACGACGTGCCGGCGTACCGATCGAGCGCATCAGTTTCGACCATTCAACACAGCCATTCAATGTCTCTGTCCCGGGCAAAGCCGGACTCCAAGTTCGAGTCTGAACCCCTGTCAGTTGCGCCGTCAGCCGGAAAGTTGCACGGACACTACACCGGCGCGACGGTGTAGGATATTGTCATGGACTCCCTGATTACGGCGGCCGCGCGCGCACTTGCCGCCGGTGACGCACTCGCCGCGCTAAAGCGAATCGCGCTGCGCGACGATCCGCCGGCACTGGCCCTACGCGGCATCGCCATGGCTCAGCTCGGTGAGTACTCGCGCGCCCGCGAACTCCTTCGACGCGCTGCCCGCGGCTTCGGTGCCCACGAGGAACTGGCACGCGCACGCTGCATCGTTGCGGAGGCTGAGGTGGCGCTGGCTATGCGCGATCTCGGCGGCTCGCCGCGTTCGCTGACGTCAGCCACGGCCACGCTTGAGGCGCATGCCGATCTCTCCAATGCGCTGCAGGCACGACTGATCGCGACGCGCCGGCTCTTGTTGCTCGGCCGCCTGGACGAGGCCGGTGCCGCTCTGGCGCGGGTCGATGCGCGCAACCTGCCGCCCTCGCTAGTCGGTGTGGCCGAACTCACCGCCGCCGAACTCGCACTACGTTCGCTGCAGATCGATGCGGCTCGGACAGCGCTGGCACGCGCACACGACGCCGCCAATCGTGCGCGCGTGCCAGCGCTCGTGGCCGAGGTGGCGGAAGCGTTGACTGCGCTCGATCGCCCCGCCGCCCGACGCCTCGTCGCCGGAGGCGAGCAGGCGCTAAACCTGGATGACGTTTCAGCGCTCCTGACATCGGACGCGCTGGTAATCGACGCATGTCGCCGCGGACTCGGCATCGGGGCCGCTTGGCGACCGCTGGCACGCCGACCGATCCTGTTCACGTTAGCACGTGCACTCGCCGAGGCCTGGCCTGGCGATACCGATCGGGAGACCTTGATCGCGTGCGTATTCCGAACACGTCATCCTGATGAGTCGCATCGGGTACGCCTCAGGGTCGAGATCGGTCGTCTGCGTGCCCTCGTCAAACCGCTGGCGGACATTGAGGCAACCTCGCGCGGCTTCGCGCTCAGGCCGAGGAACGGAAGTGCTGTGGTCGTCCTTGCGCCACCCATTGATGGCGACCAGGCATCGCTGTTGGCGTTACTCTCCGACGGTGCGGCGTGGTCAACCTCCGCCTTGGCGCTCGCGCTTGGGGCGAGTCAGCGCACCGTCCAGCGCGCCCTCGTCGAACTCGAGGCCGTCGGACGCGTACGCTCGATCGGCCGGGCACGCGCCCAGCGGTGGTTGTCTCCGCCGCTGACAGGATTCACGACGATCTTGTTACTCCCTACTGCGCTGCCAATTCTATAAAGTTGTCTTGCAGCGCCGATCCGAGGCGCGACACGAAGCAAAAGGAGGCAGTATGACCAGCAACACAAGCAAAGACATTCCTCAGGCAACAGTACACGCAGCCGAAATTGTCCGCGAGTATGGTCCCTTCGCAGGCGCCGATTGCGTAAACGGCGTCACCCACGACGGCAGCCACGTCTGGGCCGCCACCGGGGCCAAGCTCGTCGCCTTCAATCCTGAGAGCGGCGAGCAAATCCGCACGCTCGATCACGCCTGCGATGCAGGCACCGCTTTTGACGGCAAATTCCTTTATCAGATCGCCGAGACCCGCATCGACAAGATCGACCCGGCCACCGGCGGCGTAGTGGCGTCGATCCCGGCACCCGGCAAGGGAAACGACTCCGGTCTCGCTTGGGCCGAAGGCAGCCTATGGGTCGGCCAGTACCGCGACCGCAAGATCTACCAGATTGATCCCGAGACCGGCGCGCTCAGGCGCACTATCGAATCCAACCGTTTCGTCACCGGCGTGACTTGGGTCGACGGCGAACTGTGGCACGGGACCTGGGAAGGTGATGATAGCGACATTCGGCGCATCGACCCGCAGAGCGGCGCAGTGCTCGAACAACTCAAGATGCCGCGCGGCACCGGCGTCAGCGGACTCGAGTCCAATGGCGCGGATCTCTTTTATTGTGGCGGAGGCGGGAGCGGAAAGGTCCGCGCCGTACGGCGCCGGAAAAGCGCATCAGGTTCAGCGCACGAGACGTAGACCCCGTAACTGCATGCCATATCGGTCAGCCGGCCGAACACAGAAGCACCCTCCGCACCAGAATGGTTGGATGGCGCATTGACTACACGCGAATGGCTCGTCGAGCCAAGGAGCACATTATGAATACCACTATTGCCGAAGTGAGCAACATAAACCATCCCGTCGTATCCAGAGACCGATGGATTGCCGAGCGCAAGTCGCTGCTGGCACGCGAAAAGGAGCTGACACGCCTGAGCGACCAGATCGCCCGCGAGCGCCGGGCGCTTCCGTGGGTTCGCATAGAGAAGGTCTATGTCTTCGACACACCCGAGGGCAAACGCACGCTTGCCGAGTTGTTCGAAGGCCGTCGCCAACTATTGGTACAACACTTTATGTTTGCCCCGGGCTGGGAGCAAGGCTGCAAGAGCTGCTCCTACATGGCCGACCATAACGATGGAGCTAACCTTCATCTGGCGCAGCGCGACGTCACGCTGACGGCCATCTCGCGCGCACCGCTGGCCGACATCGAACGCTTTCGTCAGCGCATGGGTTGGCAGTTCAAATGGGCGTCCTCGCACGACACGGACTTCAACCGCGATTTTTGCGTTAGTTTCACGCCGGAAGAAATGGCCAAGGGTGACGTCTACTACAACTACGCGATGCAGTCTTTTCCGCAAGAGGAAGCGCCGGGTATCAGTGTGTTTTACAAGGACGATGCTGGTGAGGTCTTCCATACCTATTCGTCGTATGGTCGTGGCGTGGAAGTCATGATGGGAACCTACCATCTGCTGGACCTGACACCCATGGGCCGCAACGAGGACCAACTCAGTTACACCATGGAGTGGGTGCGCCACCACGACCGCTACGAGCCGGCACCGGTTCCGAAATCGGCGCCTATGGCAAACTCGTGCTGCCAGGCGCACGCCTGAAGGGCGAACGCTCTGAACTGGCACATGCATCATGACAAGTATTTGGCCATGGCTAGCGGTGGCCGGGATGGGTGCCCTTCATGGGCTCAACCCTGCCACGGGATGGATGTTTGCCGCTGCTTGTGGCTTGCGGTCGCGTGACCGGTCGCAGTCAATTCGGGCCTTGCTGCCAATCGCAATCGGACATGCCGCATCGGTTGCCATCGTGGCGGCGGCAGTGGTGTATGGCCTGTCGGTGAATCGCGTCGTGTTGCAGATCTCGGTGGGCGGATTACTTGTCGTCTTCGCGGCGGTTTACCTGTCAGGGTGCATACCCAAGGTGACCCGTGCACCCGCAGGGCATACTTGGCTGGTGCTTTGGTCATTCATGATGTCAACCATGCATGGCGCCGGATTGATGCTGGTGCCGGCACTGATTCCACTTTGCATAAGTGGTACACCGGCTCGGGAGATCACTGCATCCGGCTCACTGACGCTGGCGCTCGCGGCTGTGGGGGTTCACACTGTAGCGATGCTCGCAGTCACCGGCGTGATCGCCACTGGGGTTTGCCGCGGCTTTGATGCCGGCGCACGTTTGCTTCGAGGGCGCAAAGAAAGACGCCTTTAGAGGGATTTTGTCCTGAGTAACCAGAGCTGGAATGGCAAATACGGCCGCCTGCACATGCCAAACCAAGGTTTCAGCATTGAGCATAGGGAATATTGGCTATAAATGGTGCCGCGCGATCACCTTATCAGCCTGCAAGAGCAAGTAAGCACGCGCTGGATCCGGCGTGCTTTCCGGGGTGTTCCTGACATAGTCGGAAAAGTCGCGTACCAAGTTGGCCAGCATTTTCGTCTCACGCCCAGCAGCCTGGCCGTCACCCAACGCTTTTACCGCTTTCACCAAGTACAGAATGACATGCGGATCGGCAGCGATACGCCGAAACTCGTCTTCAACGCCAGGCCATGTAGCGCTCTTTTGATCAGTATGGAGAAGCGCGAAAGCCGCATTTTCTATAGCGTCCAGGTCATACATATAACCTCCTTCAACGTCTTGAGGCGGTAAAGCTGATTTCCTTAAGCTCTCATCAATACACTGTAAGCCATTGCAAGTTTTGCAATTTCATCTTTCTCAACAGCTCTCCAAGTTGGTCTGAAATTGCTATCAAAATTCGTGGGTCGGGCAATTTTGCGTTTCAAAGCACTGCCAGGACACACTGCCCATCGCCCTATCATGGCAATACCCCCAATCGCATTTTGATCGCGTAGGCGGACGGTCTTTGTTCATCTCCCATTCCGGTCCTGCGGGTCTTCTTGCGAAATAGATGCCTCATAGCATCGAAAACGAATCGGAATGTGTTTGGTCTGTTTCTGAATTAGCCCCCCGTAAATTGCAGGACCGGAGATATTTTCAAAAATACTAACTGGGAATATTGCTATGGATGTGCCTATGCTTTCGGGAAGACAGAACGAAGTAGAGGTCACCACCGAGGTCCAGCGACGCAGACGCTGGACCTCGGAACAGAAATTGGAATGGGTGAAGAAGACCATGGAATCAGGCATATCGGTATCCTTGGTCGCCCGCGAAGCCGGCATTATAAACAGCCATCCACACTACCTCAATCTCATGGAAAACCGGTATGTCTTTCATGGCACGTCGACATGAGTACGGAATGCATAATTCTCAAATGGACCCTTTGCCAATCATCGGCAATATGGTTCTGACGACCTGGATAGCTGCAGGTCCCATGATCACCATAATTATTGAGGGGAAAATGCACACAACGAGCGGAAACAGCATTTTTGTCGGGATCTTTGCAGCGAGTTCTTCAGCACGTGTTTGCCGTTTGTGACGCAGATCGTCCGAGAAAACTCGAAGTGATTCGCCAATACTGGTACCGAACTTGTCAGCCTGAGTAAGCATCGTTGCAAATGTACTGACTTCCTCGATGCCGGTACGGAGCGCTAGATTGCGCAGTGATTTTTCACGGGAACCGCCAGCCCGCATCTCGAGATTAGTGAGATGAATTTCTTCTGCCAATGCAATGGATTTGGCATTCATTTCGTCTGCCACTCTGGTGAGTGCGGCGTCTAAACCGAGGCCGGCTTCCACACATACAAGCATGAGGTCAGCTGCATCTGCAAAATTTTCAAAAATCTCCCGTTTGCGGTTTTTTACCCGCAGGTAGAGATACAGGTTTGGTAGATAACAGCCAAGAAGCGCTGATAACATTAACCACATGGTTAGCACCAGCCCATCGAGTTGAGGGATCGCACGAACTGCGATGTAGGCAATTGTGGCGAATACTATGGGCAATAATGTCTTGATTCCGAAATAGACTATCCGTGCATCAGGGTGTCGAATGCCGGCATTGATAAAATTAATCCTGAGCAGCGAACTCTCCCAATTGTCTTCCGGGGTCGACAACTTGGCAAAAGGCTTCACGACACTGGCCGCGTTCTCGACCCAGTTCGCATGCTTCATCGGTTCAGCCAACGTGCGCAGCCGCTGCTGAGTTCTTGTCGGTGTGAGCAGCAGAAAGATGCCGGCCAATCCCAGCGTTACGGCAATGAAGATTAATGCAGGTAGTATCATGATGTCCGCCCTTTGTTATACCCGAATCTTGATGATATGCCGTAGTATCAGGACACCGATGACCATCAGGGTCAACATATACTTAATGATGGCCGTGCCAATCGGATCAGTCCATAACAGCGACATAAAGTCCGGATTTACCAGATTCATTACGGCTGCCAGGACGAAGGGCATTACTCCAAGCACCCATGCGGACAATCGCCCTTCGGATGACAGCACACGCACCTTGGCAAACAGTTTCAGGCGGTCACGAATAAGCCGGCTCAAGTTTCCGAGGACTTCGGTAAGGTTGCCACCGGACTCTCGCTGGATCAGCACCGCCACGACAAAGTAACGCAGATCGGTGATTGGCACCCTTTTGCTTAAGCCTGTCAGCGCATGTTGCAGTGAGACACCAAAACTGATCTCGTCGTGAACAATTCTGAACTCGCCTGCGATCGGTTCAGACATTTCTTCACCTACCATTTGCAGGCCCGAAGAAAATGCGTGCCCGGCGCGCAATGCCCGGATGATGAGATCGATTGCGTCGGGGAGCTGTTGCTCAAGCTTTTTTAGCCGAGAGCTACGTTTTGCGTACACATAAAGTAAAGGCATAGCAGAACCGAAGATCGACGTCAGCGCCGCAGTAAGCATCGCTTGGTGCGCCAGTACAGTGACCACCAGATAAGCAAGGATTCCGGTAGTGGCACAGGAGAGCAATAACCGGGAAACGGTCCATTGCAATCCTGACTGGTCGATAAATCCTTGTAAGCCAAGCGCTCGCGGCATCGAAGATAGAAGCCGCTCAAGGGCAGGAACCTCGCTAAGCGTCTGTTGCTTTAATATCGAGATCGACTGTACGCGTTTCGATGATGCGGACAATGCATTGAGCCGCAGTTCGATTTTTTTCGCCCTCGGCCCTCTGTAATTTCTCCATAGGAGATATAGGCCTTCCAGCAGTAAGACAACCGCTAGAAAAACTAGTATCGAAATGATTAAGGCTGAATTGCTCTCAATTGATTGTGGCATAAGTTACCTTATTGGTAGTTCCTTGTTGGGTCGAACATCGTCTCTGACAGAGCAACACCAAAGGACCGCAAGCGTTCGGTAAATTTTGGCCGGATTCCGGTTGCCTGGAAATAGCCTTGGACCGCACCGTCGCTGCTTATACCAGTTTGTTTGAATGCAAAAATTTCCTGCATGGTGATCATATCGCCTTCCATGCCAGTGATCTCCTGGATACTCGTGATCTTTCGCTTTCCGTCCGGAAGACGGAGTGCTTGGAGAACGACCGTAATCGCAGAAGCAATTTGCTGCCGCGCGGCGCGGTGCGGCAAGTTGAGATTCGCCATGCCAATCATGTTTTCCAAACGTGCCAGAGCATCCCGAGGTGTATTCGCATGGATAGTTGTCAGTGATCCTTCATGCCCCGTATTCATGGCCTGCAGCATATCTACTGCCTCGGCGCCACGTACCTCACCGATGACGATTCGGTCCGGGCGCATGCGGAGCGCATTTCGCACAAGCGCACGCTGTGTGATTTCACCGCTCCCCTCGATATTCATTGGGCGCGTTTCCAGACGTACGACGTGCGGTTGTTGCAGTTGTAGTTCCGCTGCGTCTTCAATAGTTACTATACGTTCCGATTCCGGGATGTAGCCGGATAGGATATTGAGTAACGTGGTTTTTCCTGCCCCAGTGCCACCGGAAATCAAAATGTTGACCTTCGCCTTGCATAGGCCTTCGAGCATGCGGGCCATCTCCGGTGTCAGACTCTTGAGGTCTTCAACCAAGTTGTCCATCTTGAGGGGAATGTGGGCAAACCGGCGGATCGACATCATTGGGCCGTCGAGCGCTATGGGCGGAATCACGGCGTTAACGCGTGAGCCATCTGGCAAGCGAGCATCCACCATCGGACTGGACTCGTCGATTCGGCGACCGACCAGCGAAACGATCTTGTCGATAATACGCAATAGATGCTTTTCGTCGGTGAACGTAATCTGCGTCAGCTCAAGTTTCCCCTTACGTTCAACATATACCTGCCTATAAGAATTGATGAGAATATCGGAAACTTCAGGGTCCGCCATGAGCAGCTCCAGCGGCCCGAATCCAAGCATCTCATGCTGAATATCACGAACAAGGAGGTGGCGCTCAATGTCGTTGATCGGTGCCTGCTCTTCCTGCAGCAGGCGTTCCGCCATCCCGGCGATTTCCTGGCGTAATGCCTGCGGAGAAAGCGTCTCTAGGGCAGACAAATCAAATTTATCCAGCATCTTCAGATGAATCCGACTCTTCAATGCCTGGTATGCGTCCCTGGGCACCCTTGATTCAGTTCGTAAATCCTGGTTGGTAACGCTTGCATTCAGTTTTTCTCGAAATGACATTGTGTGCGTACTCCGTAGATATGCCTGTTAAAGGAAAAATAACCAGGGGTCCCGGCACCGGTTACCAGTTCATGCGCGTTTGAGAATTCGACCAAAAAAGCCACGCGATGCTTCCGGACGTGGATTCAGCGCGGCGGTAATATCCGCCAGAATCCGCGAAACCGTGTTACTGCTTGCCGTTTTAATCAATGGGTTACCCTGGTTGATCGAAGTACTCACGTCCTTGTAGGAATTGGGAACTGTATGCAGCCGCGTCGAGCCGGCAAGCCGACGGATATCATCGACTCCAATATCTCCCCGCTTGTCAAAACGGTTGACTATCAGTTCCGCCTTTTCGGCGGGATAACCTAATGCGTTAAAAGTATCCAGCAACTTTTTCGTGTTACGAAGATATGGCAGGCCAGCTTGCAGCACAGGAAAAATACGGTATGCATGATCAAGGGCCTTGATGGACACCGGGTCGACGGTGCGTCCTACGTCAAGCAGTACAAAGTCGTACTGTGTGACTGCGAGGTTAAGGATCGCATCAATATGTGCCGGTTTTATATCGACGGCTTCTGACAGGTCTTCCGGCGCGGCGAGAATACTGTAATTTTCCGTGATTCGAACACTACTTGCGGCAAGAAACGACCCGTCCAGCCGGCGGATATCACGTGCAATGCTTGCGAGGGTGGAAGCAGGCTTGCCATCATGCAAGAACGAAAGAGCGTCGCCAAATTGAAGGTTAAGGTCAATCAGAAGCACCTTGCGATCTTCCGCCAACTGATAACCAAGATTGGTGGCGAGGAATGTGGCGCCACTGCCGCCCTTGCATGACATGAATGCAAGGACCTTACCCGCCGCGGTGTTATGGACACCTGGTAGTTTTGCGGAGACGCGGCTGACTGCTATTTCGAGTAACTGTGCAGAGACCGGAGAGAGAAGTACTTCACGTATCCCGGCACGCATGGCGTTCAATAAGTAGTCGCGCGTGTGGTTCGCCGAAATCAGGATGATCGCCGTGTTCGGACGTTGCATTGAGATGTATTCGATTTGATCGAAAACCTCGGTGCCGGTGCAGGCGTCATCTATCAGAAGCAGGTCGGGTTGTTCCTGTTCAACGATAGTGCGCATTGAGGAAAAGCCGTGGTCTATCGGTACCAGCGTGTGCAATCCCGATTGGACTGCCTTGTTCACTTCATCTGTATTGTTTTTATTTGCGGAAATCAATACGATTTTCATGTTTCTATCCTGGTTATTAAGAACAGATTGTTGCGTTATTTGGATCCTGCCCCATCATCTCCCTGGGGAGATAGGTCGAGAACGTGGGCATGTTGATTGGCGCCATTCGTGATAAACCCGCAATCGGCGATATCCACTGATAGTCGATATTGGTGATGCTGACTGTTACACCGGCGCAGTTGGACGCATTGCAGCCAGCTGGCTCCCAAGCGACATCAATGCTCGTGATTTGCGGAAGCAAGCGCTGCATCTTCGCTAGCACTACATCCTGGTTGAACGTGTTATCACAAACGACAGCGTATCTTGCTCCCATTCGCGTTGCTTCATTGGCCGCACTCCATGTAAATAGCATCCGGCTAAAATCGGTTATGCCTAACAAGAAGGTAAGGAAGATGGTTAGAGAGAGTGCAAACTCGATGATCGTCGCACCGGATTGACGGACTTTCATGATGGGGCTCGCATGGTTGCACTGATATCGCTGTAATTAAAGTTGCCAAGGTTAACGCCGAACGCGCTGCCGAATAGAGACTGGAACGTGTAGCCTGTCACGGTAATGGTGACGGTGTTGATCACCGGGGTAGCGCCCGCCGACTGCCAAGTGGGAGTCGCGACGTGTGCTAACGTGAGCCCGGGAGCAAGCGGTGTCCCAACGCCTGTCGTGTTCCCATAGACGACCAGACTGCGCGCTTCTGCAATGTGAGTGCCTGGAGTCTGGACTGCAAGATAGCGTACGGCATCGCGAATTGATTTGGTAATCGAGTTGTACTGATATACTGCCCGTCCGAATTCAGTCACGATAAACGTTAGAAGCAAGAGTATGGGCAGAATCAAGGCAAGCTCTATCACGGCTGCTCCCTGTTCATTTTTTTTCATGGCGTACCTCATTGGACTAACACTGGAACCAGAGGACCCGCCGATCCACCAGGCAAGCCGCTGGTGGTGCAAGGACTGTTTGCATCTCCCGCATTTCCTCTGTACTCAAGCTGTACATCGGTCATCGGGATACTGAGTGGCTGCAACAAGAACATGCATGCATAATCAACGACTCCCATTGCATCGTTTACGACGGGGACAACCACAAGTCGACGGTTGCTGCCATATTGGCGATGTCCGCCGGGCACATTGCCTGGAGCGGCAAGGTTCTGGAAACTATTCAGACTTAAGCCGGTAATGGATTCACAGCTATTCGCACCACGCACCCTCGTACCGGTATCGGCGCAAGAAGCAAAAGAAAGCCGCTTTGTGACAAAATTTTCCGCGGAAGAATGTGCTCCGGGAGGGACTGGTCCATCGTATGCGTTACGTCGACTGGGCCAATTGGCAGAAGTGTAGGCGTAGCCGGTGAGGTCCGGCCGATGTATGCTCGGATCTCCGCTATTTTTGTATATTCCAAATCGAAAATTCCATACGTCGGCAACTGATGCTTGTACGCCAGGTGTGCCCAGTGTGTCACCGATTTCAGTGCCGCAGGATCCCTCCATTTCCGCTACGGTCTGAGATGCATTATTGGAACCATCCAGGTTTGCCCAGCCGATTTGGCCCCCCGCTGCTGCATTCTGAGCCATGATGAGCGTAATCCAATCACCAACCACAAATCCATAGTTCGGCGCCGTCCCACCAGGCTTCGGTTTCAGGGCGACAGGTACAGGGCAGGTCGTCTGGGCGCTGGACCTTGTCGCAACGGCTGATGCAAAAACGTTTTGCGTATTTGGGAACGTCGTGGACGCGCCGGAGAATGCTCCCATCGCTTGCAGAAGCCACATTGGAATCCCGGCATGGGTGTGTCGACATTGCGCATAGATTGCAACCAGTGGATCGGTTGTATCGATATAGTTTGCGTTTTTAAATGTGATGTCGGCGTCAATAATCTGGCCGCGGTTTCTCCAATTACCGGATTGCAGGTCAACACGATTCAAATTTCCCGCAGTGATGCCGCTGCTGCGTGCTCTAACCAAAGAATCAGATTTTTTATCAAGCTCGTGGGCAGCGGCCAGAGCACAGCTATCCATTGCAGTCTGCAACTCGGTTTTCACGATAAACAGTCGGCCAAAGTCCAACGCGATGCCCATGAATCCCATTAAGAAAAGCAGGACCAGGATGGACGTAACAAGAACGGCACCTCGTTGATTGCGATCGACCTTACTCATAACGGTACCTTAGACTGGACGTGACAAGCCGGGCTTTCCGGCACCCTTTGCAGCAAAAGAATCTAGAGAAGCAGTATCTCGGATAAACATCGGAGCCCATAGGCCAAAGCGCGTCATTTTCTGCATGTTGCCGCCATCGATCACTACATTCGGTGTGATATTGATTCCCTTAAACCGCGAATGTGAGTTCGTATTTGCAGGGTTTGCTTAATAAGCTGCCGTTAAGAGGACAAGCACATAAGTACACTTCTGAAAAACGAGTTCGGCTTTCATAAAGTGCAATAACTAGGCAAGACCTTTTGAACCATACAGCTAACGCAGTTTAGGAGACCGTAGTAGCCTCCCAAACTTTGTTATCTGCAGTCGATCAGTTCGATCAGACGCAAGCTGCAGTACCTGTCAAGCACGTGGTAACTCGCGTAATAAAAGCGGCAAATCCGCCGCCGGTCGTTAGGGCGCGCAACGCGATTACCAGGGCAATTGAGACGACGGCGATAATTAACGCATACTCGACAACTTGCGCACCTTCTTCCTCTCGGGCGAATGAGTGGATGAAGTTGTTAAATGCTGTGATCAGTTGGTTCATTTTTTTCCCTTGGCATAAGTGGTGAATGGATGTTTACTGACATGACACGTTGCTACCTAACGAACTACTACTACGATGCTGCTAAAAATCGGTAAAGGCCAGTACTGGCAAGAGCTAGCTCTCCTTGTCAGTACGGCTGCACGATCTAGGTTCAGTAATACAAAGAACCTGACCACACAATCAAACGCAAGCTGCCGTACCGGTCAAACACGTTGTGACGCGTGTTATGAAGGTCGCGAAACCGCCACCATTGTTGGTCAAGGCTTGAAGCGCCAATACCAGGGCAATTGAAACGACCGCGATAATAAGCGCATATTCGACAACTTGGGCTCCTTCATCGTCCCTGAAAAAGTTGTGTATTGACTGCGTGAATGCTGAGATCAATTTGGTCATTTGTGATTCCTTTGGCATAGGTTGTAAATGGACTTTTTTACTATCAAGCGGTACTACATTACGAACAGCTACTACACACATCAAACGGTTCATACCGATACTGACACTCGAAATGCAACTAACTTTTTAACCGTGACGCGCAGTTCAAGTGCGCAACTTCCATAGCTACCTTCCGCTTCCAACACTACCGCCGATGTTGATTACATTAGTCACCGGCGGTGGCTCTTTGAAACTTCCCTGATAACGGCCAACCGCCTCCTTGGCGGATTTACCGTCCATACCTGCGACCGAATCAAGGTTTTTCCCGGCATCCGGATTAATCGTCATCTGTATTCGAGATTGCCGTACGGCGTCCCCGAACTTGGCGTCGTAGTTAGGCGTGGTCGAACAGGCGCCTAGGACGCCGACACAGAATACTGCTACAGAAATTTTCATATCTATCTCCGGTTACTTGGTCGGAGCGCTTGGCTCTGACGTCGTTTCTTTGGCCACGCCTTCAGCTTTTCCTAGAAATAGGACTTCGGCCCGATTCGGCACGACGTGGTTATCGGTTGGCAGAACAACGTCCGTAGTAATCGGCTTTACCAATCGCGGCGTAACGACAAAGACCAATTCTGTTTTATCGTTCTGGAACTCGGTTGAGCGGAATAGTGCGCCCAGAATCGGCACCTCTCCCACGCCAGGGAAACGACTGATGGTCTCCGAAACGTTATTGCGAATAAGCCCTGCGACGACAAAGCTTTGTCCGTCACCCAGCTGCACAGTTGTATCTGCGCGGCGCGTAGCCATTGATGGAAGAATAGACGTCGCGCCGTTGATCGTAGTAAAGGGAGAGCCCGTTTGAGAGAGTTCGGAAACTTCCGATGTCAATTTCAGATTTACGCGGGACCGGTCCAGAACTGTCGGAGTAAATTTTAAACCGACGCCGAACTCTTTCTCTTCAAGCGTAATGGTCGTGCCACCCCCCATGTTGTTCTGCGCAACCGGTATGAAGATCTTTCCCCCTGAGAGGAAGCTCGCCTGCTGGCCGCTGATTGCCATAATGTTTGGTTCGGCGAGTACGCGTACCAAACCGTCTTTCTTTTCTGCGTCCATCCCAAACAGAGACGCTTGATTGACACCAGTAACCCGTGCATCGAAGGGAACCGTTCGTTCAAGATCAAAGGTCAGTCCGGGTCGATAACGCTCAAAGACCGCTGGTCCACCGCCAACAATCCCGGAAATGATTTTTGACTTGGAACCGTCAGCCGACGTGGCGAGTCTACTGAAGTCAAATCCGAACCGATCCAATAGGCTTTTGCTTACTTCTGCGATCTTCACCTCCAGCATGACCTGCTGCGGATCAGACACGCGTAGCATGTTGACTACCTTCTTCCCGTCGCCATAGGATGTCGCGAGATTGATGATCTGGTCGAGCTTGACGGCGTCGCTGACTAAACCGGTCAGAACTACGGCATTTTCAGCGCCTCGAATTTTGATACCGGTTTCTTCGGGCATAAGTTCGGTCAGCTTGGCTTGCAAGGTGTTTGGGTCGAGCGTTACGATGACGTCCTTAATTGAGCAGCGTCCGTCCGTGCCTTGCAGAACAAGATTCATGGACCCCGATTTCTTGCCAAGGAAAAATAGATCGGTTGGACTGAGAAGGGTGATATCGACATCGGCGACACCGTCGGAAGTTGTCTGCGGCACAGGTGATAAAGTGGGTTTCTCATCCTTGCTTGTCGGCGTTGTCGGCGAAACCGTGCGACTGGTGGACTGACCTCCGACGACCATGCGCGCGGCAGGAAAACCAAGTTTCACGACTGTTGATTTCCCCAGAGTCACGTATGTAGGCGGATCGACGGCGACAGATGAACATGGCTTCAATCCCCCGGCAGACGACGTATTACTGGACGGCGTTTGACTTGCAGCGAATGTCTGGCTGGTGGAAGCCAGTGCGATAACTACAGCGGTCTGTATATAACGTTTGCGCACGAGGAATGCTCCTGGTCGTTTTATTGTTGGAAGCAGCTGAGTGAATGTGCGCCGTTTTGAATAACCTCAACGCACTGTGTTGGGTGTTGCTTTTTCGCCGGCGCAGGCTTTGATGACACCGGCTTGATCGCCTGGGCGACTGTGGTCGGACGTGTTTCTTTCTCACCAAAGAGCTGCTTCTTGGTTACACCTGCCGTGGAGATAAGCGCTTTGTCTACCTGGTTGCGCAGGACAAGTGATAGCGTGCCAACGCTGCGGGCAAGATCAAGTTTTTCAGCGTCTTCCGGACTTAGCTCCAAGGTGACGGCGCTGACCACCTTTGGCGTGGTATCGTCGCGCCCGGCTTCCTGCGCAACCGCGAGAACTAGCACCTGCTCAAGCACTACTTTGCTAATCTGTTTGCTTTCTTCCGATCGGCCTTCCTTATCGCGCTGCGTATTAAGCATGACGTCAACATAATTGCCCGGGAGAGCAAAGCCCGCGACGCCAACGACATCGTTCACACGCACAGTCATGGCCCGTTTTCCTTCGGCGATGACAGCAGATAAGCCACCTCGTGTTCCTATCGGCGCCAGCTTTCCGTCCAAGACAGGTTCACCACGTAGTACACTGACTTTCGGTACTCGATCCTGCAGGTCTTTGATTTCATTGAACGATCCAGTAGGCATGGAGCCGCTGGGCCAATCTATCGTCGCAAGCATCTGTTGATTAATTTTGGTACCGAGCTGGATATCGACAGCTGCCACCACTACCTTATTTGATGGGATGTTTCCCTGATGCGATACCCATCCCGCTGCGTATACCGCTGCTGCAAGACCCGCGACAACCGCAAGGAACAACAACCCCAATGCCTTGATGTTTTTCATTTTTTGCCCTGAGTTGATGTGTGAAGTGGCTCAAACAATGCCGAGCTGTGTTGCTATGACATAGCCAATGGTGCCTATTCCGATGCTTACGCCGTAGGGCAGCTTCCCTACCGATTGCACCGCCTGGGTAGGGCTACCTGCCTTGACGCCGGTTGCGGCCGAGATCAGCATGAGTTCGGTAACGGCTTTTACATTGCTTATCATTCGGCCAAAGACGCGGTGGTACACGGCGAAAAATAAGGCTGCAACACCACCGACAATGAAGCTAGCAATGACAGCGTTGAATGTGTCGCTTACACCCAAAAATGCACCAATCATTGCCATTAGCTTCACGTCTCCCGCTCCCATCACCCTCAACACATAAAGCGGGACCAAAAGGATGAAGCCGACTGCCAATCCCCCACAGGCCCATAGAAAACCGTGGATGGGTGTGAAAGGAACAAAAGCAGCATAGATAAGCGCAAAGGAAGTACCGCTTAAAGTGAGCCAGTTGGGAATTTTTTGTGTGTGATAATCGATGACTCCAGCACAGAGCAGCAGGCTAAATAAGACTACCTTGCGCGGATCGGTACCGAGCATGACCAGGAGATCCATGCCTGCAGATAGCGAGGCGAGAGCCGCGAAAATACCGGATTCGGTTTGCAATGTTTTCTCCCTGTGCCACACCGTCGTACGCTTAATCAAGCGACGTCGGTAGCGGTTAAGCCAATTATTCTTAATTTTTTATTGATTAAATTGCATTAATTGTTAATCATTAAATAACTGCCGAACCTCATGCCTATTGACCAACCACAAACTTTATTGAGTCGCTCGGAACTGTTTTTTTTGTTAACGGTCTTGTATTTTTCAAAAACCAAAAATAACTTGAGGCGAGTTAAACTTGGTTACAACAGCCATGATGCTGATCAAACGTTGTAAGTTGTTCTCCACGCGTTTGTGCCTAAGCGTTCGGAAAAGGCGGAGTAGAGGTCAATAGCTGGTTCAGTGGTGTGGGCACTAATCCGGGAACAGAAGCTGCAGTCGATGAAAAAGGCTAGGAACTTGATATACCGGTCCGACCGGGCTAGCCAGCACTGAGTACGCAAAGTACAGATAATGGCCAGCGCTATCAATGCGGCGGCTTCGCTGCTCGTGTCTGTTGCGGCCATGGCCGGGTAAGTCTAGGCGCTGCGGAACAATTTATGCGCGATACAGACCCATGCTTTTCACCGAAGAAGTTTAGATATTCAAGCTCTCTCGAAATGGCGCCGACAAATCATAAGCTGACTATCAAAAGGGACGGCAGCAGGTATTGGATTCAGCCAACAAGCAGTGAACGAGCTTCAGGCAAAACCTAATTAGCAAATAGCGACAAAGCGAACCTAGCGAAGATGGGCCAGCGAGACATGGCAAGCCATCACAAGAGAGAAGTAACGCCATGCCGTAGGCAAAGCACCCGACATTGACGGTACAGCCGAGGCGAAAGCGCTCTCATATTGGTAATAGGCTGGTAGCCGTTAGTGGAATGCGGTGAATCTGATGTGCACTTATCAATTATTCCGATGGTAGTATATGAACGTTATTCTGGTACCGAGGGTGCAAAGGCGTATGACAGCTAAAAGCGAATAATCGATGCGATTTAAACTTTGCACTCATAACATGAAATTCCGGCTTGTGGCGCTTGGCGCCGGGCTTGTTATGATTGGTGTCATTGTCCGCTTCTTCATCGCACTACCGATGTTTCAGGCAAACGTACAGGAGCTGGTCGCCACACAACAATTGTCTATTGCATCTTATGTAGCGCGGGATATAGACCACAGCATTACGTCACGCCTGGAATTAATCAATCAATTTGCGAGTGAATTACCCTCGGAGCTCGCGTCTCAACCCGACGCATTACAAACATGGGTCAAGGATAGGCAGCAAATCAATCCATTGTTTAACGGCGGTCTGGTCGTGGTACGACCGGACGGGCGGGGCCTGTACGCAGAATATCCACGCGTTACCGGCCGCAGCCAGCTCGACTATGCGACATCAGACTGGTTTATGTCCGCACTTCGGAGCAGCAAACCGGTCATTGGAAGGCCAACGCGCGGCCGTGCAAGCGGCGACCCGATTATCATTTTCGCGGCACCGGTACGCGATACTGGCGGGAGTGTGGTTGCGGTGCTGGCAGGTGTGGCACTACTCAATACACCGGGATTTTTAGATCTGATGCAAGAATCCCAGTTAGGCGCAACCGGTGGATTTCTGTTGATTTCACCGGCAGATCAGTTGTTTATCGCGTCAAGCGACCCGGCGATGATTCTGGCGCCAACACCGCCTCCGGGGGTGAATCACCTGCATGATCGCGCAATGGCCGGCTATCGGGGCACCGGCGTCACGATAAATGCCAAAGGTAGGGAGGAGTTGTCAGCGATTGTGACGGTGCCTAGCACAGGCTGGTTCATGGTTGCACACATACCGACGAAGGAGGCTTTTCGTCCGGTTGAAGAATTGCGCAAGTTCATGTTCAAAACGAGCGCAATTTTTCTGGTTTTAATAATGACGGTGTTGCTCATTGCTCTACCGCGTATCCTGCGCCCTCTCACTGATGCCGCGCGGGCGATACGTGACATGGCGGATGGCAAAGTAAGGCTCACACCCTTGCCGGTGGTGCGCGACGACGAAGTGGGTCAGTTGTTACAAGGCTTTAATTTTCTTGTACATAGACTGCGTGCCGAAGAATCGGCACGCGAGGCCACCGAGGAACGCCTGAAGTTCCTGGCTCACCATGACTCGCTAACCGGTTTATACAATCGGACGATGTTGGAAGAGCACTTGGAGCTGGCGCTGGGGGCCATGCGACGCGACGGATCGCAGATCGCATTGCTGTTTTGCGATCTGGATGACTTTAAGGGAATTAACGATAATTATGGGCATACTACTGGCGATGCGGTGCTGCGCGAAGTTGCGCGCCGGTTAACCGAGGGCCGCCGCCGGGTCGACACGGTGGCGCGCTTAGGTGGTGACGAATTCGTCATCCTTGTTACGGGGCTAAGCGATGCGCGCACTGCGGCAAACTTAATAGCTGAGCAATGCCTGACCGCCATCAGTGAACCGTTCGAGATCGATGGGAAAATTTTCGAGCTCGGCATGTCCATCGGCATTGCGACCCACGCAGGATCTGCCGTTACATCATCCTATCTCATCGCCCAAGCCGATATAGCAATGTATCAGGCCAAGCGCAGAGGGAAGGAAGGTCTCTTTTTTATGGGAAGCATCCACGCCTCCGGTCCGAAGGAGCAACCCGCTATGGATACGGGCGCGTAGCCAATACGATACAGGTTACGCCGCCTTCTCGCTTCAGTAATTCTGGTTTGCCTGAATCTGCTATAGAGTGCTCCGGGTTGGAGTTGTACGGATTTTATAGGCTCAGGTCGTGCCGGTTTTCCTCGGACGTTTGCGTACGGATGCAGATTTGGTTGGGTTAACGACCACCCCATGCTCTTCCGCGCGACGGCGGGAAATACCGAACGACAGCAAGTTGATCACTTGGGTAGCGATATCATCCGGGTGCATCGGTCCGTCAGGCGAATACCACCGCCCTATCCAGCTCAATGCGCCGGCAATGGTGAACGCCGCCATTTTCGGATCGCATGGCGCCATTGAGCCTTCGGCAATACCTTGTTCGATCAACTGCCGAAATTCCATGTCGATCGCTCCCTTCATGCTGCGCAGCTTTTTGCGGCTTTCCAGTGGCAAGGGATCTTCGCCCACACGGATCACGCACATGCCAAAATCCATCGTGACGATTTCCACGTACTGGCGCATTGCCGCAAACAACTTGTCTTCCGCAGAACCGCCGGACTGTCCGACCACATGGATCGCATCCTGAAGCAGAGCCAGTCCACGACTGACACACTGGAACAGAATATCGTCCTTGTTCTTCACATAGTAATAAAGCGTCGGCTTCGTTATATGCAGGCGCTCGGCCACTTCATCCAGCGACGTTGCATGGAATCCCTTCTCATTAAACATCTGTGCCGCTGTTCGAAGTACGGCGTCTCGCTTTGCCTCGCGTTCCTTCTCGATGTCACGGGTCTTCTTCCATGGAGAAGCCGCGGCGGCGGCCGCCGCTTCCGATGGCGTGACGGCCTTTGAAATCGGTGTTTTCCTTGAAGTCATCAATGTGTTTCGTTGAGCAGAGAGGTCAGGAATACATTTCTTCAATCTCTGCCGTATAAGTCTTATAGATGCTCGCGCGCCGCACCTTCATGGTCGCCGTGACCTCGCCATCGTCATGGTCAAGTTCTTTGGTCAACAAATGAAACTTGCGAATCCGCGACACCTGCGCGAGACGCGCATTGCCGCTATCGATTTCGGCCTGGATCAGGTCGCGCACTTCAGGCGATTCGGCCAGCGAGCGGAAGTGGGTAAATGGAATATTACGTGCCTCGGCCCACTGGGCAACCGCATCATAGTCGATCTGGATCAACGCGGAGACGTACTTGCGTCCATCGGCGATAACGATGCATTCCTTGATGAAGCGGCTGGCTTTCATCGTGTTCTCGATTTCAGATGGCGTCAGGTTCTTGCCACCTGCAGTAATCATGATGTCCTTGAGCCGGTCGACTATCTTCAGTACACCGCCCTCCTCGCGCACCACATCACCGGTATGCAGCCAACCGTCCACGATCGACGAGGAGGTTGCCTCGGGGTTCTTGTAGTAGCCTTTGAAGACCATGGGTCCGCGTATCTGCAGTTCGCCCACCTCGGATAACCGGTATTCGACGCCAACGGTTGGCACGCCGACGTTACCGATGCGCACTGAATCCGCCTTCTGGCCCAGTACCATGCCGCTCGACTCTGTCATTCCGTACACCTCGATGAGGGGAACACCCATGGTACGAAAGAATTTCACAATGGCAGGCGCTATCGGCGCTGCGCCGGTAAGCGCAATACGTGCGCGTCGCAGACCGATAAAGTTTTGCAGGGCACGGAAAATTAATAGGTAGTAGATGAAAAAGGTAAGGCGTTCGACGACACTCCGCTGGTGCGCCGCCTTTTCGGAAAACGGCTGGCAATGTCGCATGGCACTGGCGAATAGGTACTGCTGCAATGCTCCCGACTCCTGCATCTTGATCGAGATCGCCGAGTGAAGCTTTTCCCAGATACGCGGTACACCGAGAAACATGCTGGGTGCAACTTCACGCAGGTCTTCCTGAACTGTCCGGATCGATTCGCCGAAATCGACACGCGACCCAAGGTAAAGCGGAACGAAAGCCGTGAGCATCTGTTCTGCAACATGGCAGAGCGGCAGGTAGGAAAGATGCGTGGTGCCGGGCTGAAGCCCAAGTCGCTCAATGACGCCCGGGGCCATGGCCGCGATATTGGCATAGCTGATCATCGCACCCTTGGGCTTGCCGGTCGAGCCTGAGGTATAGATGATGAGCGCTGTATCCTCCATGGTCTGGCTGTCGAGGCAAACATCAATAAGGTCGGGGCGTGCCCGCTCATATTCCGCACCGGTTGTTTCGAGATCGACAAAAGCAATTACCTTTTCCGCGTCCCTGGACTGGATATCGAGGAAGCCCTTTCTTTCAATGACAATAATCTTCTTGAGGCGCGGAAGCTGATCGATGGCATCAAGCACTTTGTCGGCTTGCTCCTGGTCTTCACAAATGACGAGCTGCGCATCCGAGTGATGAAGAACGTAAGCAACTTCGTTGACCGGACTAGTAGGATACACACCGACCGTCACAAGTCCCGCTACCGCAGCACCAAGCTGAGCGAGTACCCATTCCGTGCGATTTTCTGAAATCACGGCGATGTGTGCACCCGGTTGCAGGCCCAAAGCGCGATAGCCCAGGCCTACATGGCGGGCCCGCCGGTAGTAGGTGGCCCAGGTTAGCGGGCGCCAGATGCCGAATTCCTTCTGCCGTATTGCAACGCTGTGCGGATGCAGCCTTGCCTGTTCGCGCAACATCTGCGGCTGGGTTTTGGTATAGACGATTGGTTCCATTTTCAGGACAGCCAGCGCTTGCGACGCTTGTAATGTTTGAGTTCGCGGAAGCCCTTGTTTGCCCCTTCACTGCCGACGCCCAGATAGAATTCGCGCACGTCGGGATCCGATGCCAGCTTTTCAGCGCTTCCGTCAGTCACGACCTTACCTGTTTCCATGATATAGCCGTAATCTGCCACGGCCAGAGCCACCGACGCGTTCTGCTCCACCAGCAGCATGGATACGCCCCGCTCCGCATTGATGCGTGCAATGATGGTAAAGATTGCTTCCACCATGACAGGCGACAAACCGAGGGAAGGTTCATCGAGCAGCATCAGGACCGGTTCAGCGATGAGTGCCCTGCCGATTGCCAGCATCTGCTGCTCGCCGCCGGATAGATAACCGGCGAGACCGCTCCGTCGTTCATAGAGCCTGGGGAAATACTCGTAGACCAGATTGAAGTCGGGTTTCTTTCCATCTGCCAGCGCATAGCTGGCGGCGACAAGATTTTCTTCAACACTCAAGTCTTCAAATACACGCCGCCCCTCCATGACATGAAATAGACCGGCACGCACCAGTTCATGCGGCGCCTTGCTGGTTGCCGCATAACCCTGGAAACGAACTTCACCCCGCGTCACAGCGCCATCGTCTAATGGCAGCAGATTGGATATCGCCTTCAGCATGGTCGACTTACCAGCGCCATTGCTGCCAAGCAGTGCCACAATTTGGCCGCGCGGGACCGCGAGCGACAGGCCGCGCAGAACCTGCACAGATTTGTTGTAGACAACCTCGATGTTATTCACCTCGAGGACCATGCCTTCGCTCTCACTATCGCTCACGTCGGTTCCTTACTGGCTCAGTGTGATCCAGTCCGATGCCGGCAGCATTTTCTTTTGCTTCATGTCGGCCTTGTAGATGCGCCCCACCGGAATGGAATTGCCCTTGATGGAAATCGGCGTCCCGATGAGACCGCCAGTGTCGAAGTTCTGAATCGAATTCAACGCCGCTTTCAGGTTTTTGCCGTCGAGCGGTTTGCCTGCATCAAGCGTGCGCTTGACGGCTTCCGTCAGAAGCATCGCCGCCAGGAATCCTTGTGTGTAAGCGGTGCTCTGGTATTCGGGACGCATTTGCCGAATTTTTTCCAGCATCGGCGACTTGCCTTCGGTGTCGTAGTAATACCGATAGGGCATCACTCCCATGAAGCCGTCAGCCGCTTCACCCATGCGCATCACAGTGGAATTGTCCATGGTCCAGAATGTGCCCATGAAAGCGGATTTCATCCCCATCGCCTTGGCCTGATTGATAAATTCAGGAATGGGCGCCAGGACGTAACCATGGAAAATCGTATAGTCGGGGTCGGCACGCCTGAGCTTGATCACTTCGGCGCTCACGTCAACACTGCTTGGCGGCGTCACGATTTCGCTGACGAGATTCAGATTGAGCTTTTTGGCGGCGGCACGGGTTCCTTCTACCGGGTCACGGCCGAACTCCGTGTCGGAATACACCAGCGCAACCTTTGCGCCCGGCTTGGTCTTGGCGATGTAATTCAGCAGAATGCCGACCATTTCCGTGTAGTCGGGTCCAACCATGAACTGCAGCGGATATTTCTGCGGGTCGTTGAGTTCTTTTGCAAATGACGCACCCGTCATCAGCATCGATCCGGCACGCTCCAGTTCGGGATTGACCGTTTTGGAAAAACCGGTCGAATCGGCGTAATAAAGATTGACCTTGTGCTGGCTGGTGATTTTCTTGAAGGCCGCCATCGAGGCATCGACCTTATAGCCCGTATCCTCGGGTACGTACAATACCTTGCGTCCTTTGATACCACCTGCATCATTGACGATCTTGAGATAGTCCTTGATACCGGCGTCAATGCCGATGCCGGCGAAGGCAAACACGCCGGTCATGGGGATGGAGCCACCTAGTACGATGTCGTTTTGCGATGCGTTTTGCTGCGCCGATGCATTGCCGGCAAGGCCGAGAATGCCGGCTGCGGCGAGTGTTGCAAGCAACTTCTTCCATTGATTGCCAAACATCTGTCGTCTCCTCTTGTTATGTCCTATGTCCGGAATGGCCATAGGTGAAAAGTGCGGCGAACACGGCGCCATATCTCCGCCAGTCCGTGCGGCTCGAAGATCAGGAACAGCACAATCAGCAGGCCGAATACGATAGTACGGACTGGTGACAGTATCAGCGTCGCGTTACTGGTCAGCGGCAGCCAGCCGACCACCAGCTTGAGCAATTCGGGCACCATGGTCATGAATACAGCGCCAAAGATGCCGCCGCGTATCGTGCCCATGCCGCCGACGATGACAGCGGCCAGAAAGAAAATCGACATGATCAGCGGGAAACTTTCAGGCGTAACGATCCGAAAGAAGTACGCGAACATGCCACCGGCCACGCCAGCGTAAAAAGAGGATATGGCGAAAGACATCAACTTGTAGCGCAACAACGGAATGCCGAGGACACCCGCTGAAATATCGCGGTCGCGGATGGCAATGAAGGCGCGTCCGATACGCGTGCGAAAAAGATTGGCCGCACCAAACAACATCAGTATGGTGATCGGCATGATGACCCAGTACAACCGGAACGAGGTATCGAGCGCGAGCCCGAATAGTTGCGCGGGCGGTACGGCCAAGCCGCCGGTGCCGCCGGTCAGACTTGCCCAATGGGAGAATGCGAAATGGGAAATGAAGCCAGCCGCGATGGTGGCGATCGCAAGGTAAAGGCCTTTCACGCGTAGCGATGGCAAGCCGACGAAGATGCCGCCAATCATTGCCACAGTGCCGCCGGCGAGCAGATTGATCAGGAAGGGAGAACCGAAGCGGATCTGCAGTATGGCAACCGTATAGGCACCGAGCCCCATGAAAGCGGCCTGCCCAAGGCTGACCAGGCCGGTATAGCCGGTCAACAGATTAAGTCCTGTCGTGCTCGCGATATTGATCGCCACCAGGCACGCCAGATACAACCAGTATTCACCCGCAATGAAGGGAAAAGTCGCCAGGGTGACGAGTAGGATCGCGAACCATGCGCGCTGAGTTACGCTGTCGAACAAGGACTCGTCGTCGGCGTAGCTTTCCTTGGCGGAGCCAATACGCATTACAGCCTCTCTATCTCATGAGTGCCGAACAGTCCGTACGGCCGTATCAACAGGATGACCACCAGCAGGATGAATGTCGCCAGCAATTTGTATTCGCCGCCCAGATACGACCCTGCCCACGCCTCTACCAGACCGATCACAAGACCGGCGACCAGTGCCCCGGCAACACTGTCCAGGCCGCCGAAAATCACCACCACCAGCACCGATAGCCCGAACACGCCCATGGAGGACGATATGCCGCCAATTGCACCGACGACGATGCCGGCGACCCCGGCAATGACGGCTGCGAAGCTCCATGCAAGGGAAAAGACGCGCGGCACATTGATTCCCATTGAATAAGCGGCCGCCTGATCCGATGCGGTGGCACGCAAGGCCACACCACCACGCCAGTATCGGAAGGTCACCAGGACGATGGCGATCAGCGCAACCGCAACCCAGAACCCGTAGAAAATCTTCGGCGCCAGAAATGCCTCGCCTATCCGTATCGGTGTGGAAGGAATAAATTCCGGAAGCCGGCGCTGATCAGCGGTCCAGATCAGCTCCACCAGGCCCACTAGTATCGATGACAGGCCGACTGTCACCATAAAGGACGCGATTGGCGATTCCCCCAGCATGGGGCGTATCACGACGCGTTCTACTGCCATACCAAGCACGCCCATGGCCAGCAGCGCTGCCGGTATGGCAATCCACAACGGCAATCCCGCACCGACGGAGAAGGCAAAGAACAAATATGCACCCGCCATCAGCATATCGCCAATTGCCAGATTTACGACACGTGTCGCTTTGTAGATGATGACGAAAGCCAGGCCAGTCAGCGCATATAGTCCACCGGTGCCAAGACCCGCCAGCGATATCTCCATGAAGAACAGCCAGTCGAACATCAGGCGGCGCTCCTCATCCCGCTTCGTGCAGTCCGCGTCGCGGCGTCCTTGTATTGCGCACGCAGCGCTTGAATATCGCCGGATCCCAAGTAGGCGCGGATAACTTCTGGATTGGCTTGCACTTCGGAGGGAAGGCCGCTCGCGATGACCTGACCGAAGTTGAGCACTACCACATGGTCGGACAGATCCATCACCATGCCCATGTCATGCTCGACCATCAGGATCGTAATGCCCCATTCCCTTCGTACTTCAAGGATGAAGCGTGCCATGTCCTCGGTCTCTTCACGATTCATGCCCGCGACCGGCTCGTCCAGAAGCAGTATCTTTGGTTTCATGGCAAGCGCGCGTGCCAGTTCGACCCGTTTCTGTAAACCGTATGACAAGGAGCTGACCGGTGCCTTGCGGATATGGTCAATTTCCAGGAAGTCGATAATGCGCTCTTCGATTTCCTGCCGCAGTTGTTCTTCTTCCCGACGCGCAGCAGGAGTAAAAAAGAGCCCGGCAAGCGGACCCGTCTTCAGGTGACAATGACGTCCCAGCTTGATGTTGTCGAGGACCGTCATTCCGCGAAACAGCGCGATATTCTGAAAGCTGCGCGCGAGCCCGAGGGCGGCACGCCGCGGCGGGGCGATACCGGACAGGCTTTTCTGATGCAAAAAGATGTCGCCTGAGGTCGGTTTGTAGAAACCCGAAATTGTGTTGAAAACCGACGTTTTTCCCGCACCGTTCGGTCCGATAACGGAGGTGATACTACCGTCAGCAACGCTGAAGGTAACATTGTCGAGCGCCTTGACGCCGCCAAACTGTAGCGTGACGCCACGGACGTCGAGAATGGAATGACTCGCTATTGCCTGCAAGGTTGTCTCCTTTTTTGTGCAGTGCATTCGATTTTTATTCCGCGTCACCCGCGTCTGTTTTTATCTACTTGCGAGTAACGTCGACAATACTAGCATAGGAAATTACTCATGCAACAAGCTCGAAAAATTTATCTCGGAAGCACGTATGGATGGAGAAAAATGGCGGATTTTCGGGATTTTGGTGCCTTACGTCGACAATTCTACGAAATTGATAAGAATACAAAGCGAAATCTGACCTGGTTACTTGCAAGTAACGGTAGCAATTTGCTGTAGAACCGAACTCTCTCGTGGCTTTAGGAAGGAGGTCCGTGATTTTCCAACTGAAGTTCACGTTCGAAGTCCGGTCGCAAAGGCTAGATATGCGGTTCAGTCAACACCGTTGCGCAACCTGTCCATACGGAATATCCACAAGACTGTTCTTCAGGAAAGAAAGGATAATATTTTCCGCACGGAAATATCGCCATCCACTAACTCCCTCTCTTTTTGAAGAAATGAATAGTATGAAAAAGCTAATGACAGCTTTGGCCTTTTGCACGGCCTCCTTTGTGATAGCTGCTCCGGTATTCGCAGCTGATCAAGGAACGGCCGATGAGGCGACCGCCATGGTAAAAAAGGCTGTCGCGTACATGAAGGTGAATGGTAAGGATAAAACCCTTGCAGAAGTATCGAACAGCAAAGGCCAGTTTGTCGACCGGGACCTCTATCTGTCGGTTTATGATCTGAACGGTAATGTGCTTGCACACGGGACGAATGCCAAACTGATTGGCAAAGATGTCTCTGCTTTGAAGGATGCGGACGGCAAGGAATTCATCAAGGAGATTCTGGGTAAGGCAAAATCGTCTGGTAAAGGTAATGCCGATTACAAGTGGCCGAACCCTGTATCGAAAGCGATTGAAGCGAAGACGGTCTACTTCGAGAAGGCAGATGATCTCGTTTTTTCCAGCGGCTATTACAAAAAGTAATCGTTAGGATTAAAGGCACTTTAAAGAAAGTGCATCGATGATAACGGTCGCTTCAAGGGTGACCGTTATCAAAGGTTTTGTTTTCACGTTCTGTGGCACTCGAAAAGAGGATAAGTCCGGCGCCTGATACTATACGACAGCCAAAAACTTACGTGGACCTGCATGAGACGAACCATTCCTGCTGCCCTTCTCCTTCTCAGCCTCGTCGGTTGCGGTAGCGCTCCGCCCATTTCGAAGGGTCGCGTCACCGTTGAAACATTTCAGAACGAACGACAAGCCTCGCCCGCCGCACAGGAAGTAGCCATGTACGCATTGATGCTCCTGCGTACAGGATATCGCTTTGGCGGAAAAAATCCGGACGCGGGGCTTGACTGCTCCGGGATGGTCGCCTACGTGTACCGTGAGGCCGCCGGATTGCCGCTGACGGGTAATGCAGCTTCGCTTGCGCGCCAGGGGCGCGATACGGGATTCGACCAGCTTCGGGCTGGCGACCTGGTGTTCTTCAATACCCTGGGCCGCCCGTTCTCTCATGTGGGGATTTACCTTGGCAAAGGCGAGTTCATTCATGCGCCTAACTCCCGCGGCCAAGTGCGCGTAGACAAGCTCACCAATCGATATTGGTCCGAGCGGTTTGAGATGGCCCGGACACTTCTGGATTAACGCATGGCTCCTGCCTGAGCGCGCTTTGACGTCTCATTCAAGTGCATTGCTCAGCCGGTCAAGATAGCCGACCAGTGCATGTATCTCGGCGTCGCTCAACTCGCCATCGACAACTGCATTTACGGGAGCGAAAGCCCGCTTGGCGCGCTTCAGGACGTCTCGCCCCTTTTCGCTTAGCTCCAGCTTCCATGCACGCGCATCGACTTCGTCTTGCGTGCGAATGACGAGATCAAGACCGATAAGTCGCGCGACCATCGGCGTCACTGCAGATTCGTTCAACCCTAATTGTCGTGCTACTGCTCGCTGCGAGGATTGCCCCTCCTGCGCAATTACGGACAAGACCGACGTTTGCGCAACTGTCAGTCCGACTGCTTCTCCCATTGCGCGATCAGCCGTCTTGCGCAGGTGATGTGCCGCAAGTTGCAGTCTGTGATAGAGGCGATGAGTAGAAGCGGACATTCAGTACAGGGGTTTGTCTAAGCTGACAAGGAAAATTGACAAGGAAGCTACTTTGATTATACTTCAATGCTGAAGGATTTCATATGACAAGGAGCCTATGCCATGACCGTCTATACGATTGCGCAATTGAAGTTTACGGACATTGCATCTTATCGCCGTTACCAGAAGGCTTTCCGTTCAGTGTTTGCGCGCTTTAATGCGAAATTGCTGGCGGCAGACGAGACGCCGACCGTGCTCGAGGGGAATTGGCCACACGACAAGATTGTTGTGATGTCATTTCCTGACGAAGATGAAGCGCGGAGATTTAGCGAAGATCCGGAGTATCAGGCGATTGCTGCTGATCGAAAAGCAGGTGCCGACGCCGTTGTGCTAATGGTGAAAGGAATCGGAGTGGCCATCCCGCAACAAGGTAAAGCATAAGGAGTACGCTCAATGCAGGCGCCAGTTTGATCAATAGCGACCACTGCTTACGCCCAACATATCTGAGACGCTTACTCGAGAATTACCTCGACGTTGTTCAACTTTTTACCTAATCAGGTCGTCCCTTATGCGTCGGGAAGCTTGTCATAAACCATTCCTTCGACAAGGACGCCGCCAAAGACAAAACCAAAGCTACAAAGCATCAGCGTGAGCTTCGCAAGAAAAATCGCTTTTGCGCGGTTGTCCATGGTTGCCCATGTTTTAGCGGGTGCTACCAGTGTTTGTGCAATTGCCATGCTTGTCTCCGAATAGTTTTCAATGGATGTATCGCACTTGAGCTTGCGCCCTGAACCTGACAATTGACTGACGAACCGGAAATATAATCCTATTCCCAAAAACCCGGGAATCGGTGGAGGAAGGTTCCCAACTCAAGCATGCCAGACCGGCACACGGGTACCCAGTCCAGCATCGTAGCGATGTAATTGCCTTTCTCAAGCCTCGATCCAAAGCGGATGATCCTCGCTTTGCCACTGCTGCCGTTTAAATTTTTATCGCGAGAGGGCGGCTACCCTCTTGATGACTACGAGGTTGCAGACTCAAAAAAGCCCGGGTACATAGGCCCCGGGCGAAATCCACCAAGAGGAGGTGGAGGAGACATCTTTGAGATGGAGATCCCCCAGAAAAATTCAAGGGGCTTGGCACAATATCGTTCCGCCTCTTTCTCCACATTGCATCTCGTGATCTCCTGCGTTGGGCAGCTAATTTTTTCGGCTCCGCTCGATCCAAGTATGCTTCGGCTGAGTTTTAATGCGGATTCCGTCGGAAAGACATTACAAACACCTTCAATTCGACCCGGTAAGCCTCATTCCACGATGCCTTCCTGGCTAACAACACTAACGAGACAACTTGCGCCTACTCGCCATTCCTATATAAAAAAACCATATAAAAACCGAAAGCTTTATCCGGGGCAAAAACGCCTCCCTTGACTCAGGCAATATCGCGCGGGGCGCGTGTACGCTACCCTACGCCCGTCTCCGCGACGGCGCTCAGGCCCTCGTTCCAGTCAACATCATCGGCAACCGGTACGTCAGCAACGGCATGGCAACCGGCAATTCCGTGATGGAAGCCTGCAGTCAGGTCTTGTCGTAGATTTTCGAATGTCACATTAGAAGAGTATCAGTGGCCGATCAACTGCATACACGGAGAAGGCAAGGATACTATGAGGCCGACTTCAGCGAGCAAGGCGCCTATAGCTGTCGTATCCTGGTCCCGGGAATGTCCGAGATTTATCCGGTGGAATATCTTGAATGGGACAACAACAAAGTCGGTAATGGGATTCGTCCTGCGCTGTTGCGCCTGTCCGAGCTGAGTGGAGAGGAAGCAGCCAAACTGCTGGCTGCGCACGACAAGTTATTTGCAGCTGACCGCTAAGCAAGGCTTTACCAATAACCATAATATGGGCAACTTCACCGTGCTTCCATGCCATGCGCCCGATGCAGGCTTACATGGACGCATCAGTGAAGCAGTGCTCTGCGCGAGGTTTTACGGACCCGGAAAATCTTTTAGTACGTACCCATATAATCACGTTTACCGACTTCCACACCGTTGTGGCGCAGAATCGCGTAGGCCGTGGTGACATGGAAGAAAAACTGCGGAAGACCGTAGTTCAGCAAATACGACTGACCATTGAATCTCTTCTCTTTTGGCGTGCCAGGGCGCGTAATGATTTCACGGTCTTCGTTGCCATTGATTTGTTCCGGCGCGAAACTATCAATGAAAGCCAGGGTTTTACTGAGGAGCGATCGCAGGTCTGCGAACGTTACTTCGTTGTCTTCGTACGTGGGTACATCTACGCCAGAAAGTCGTGCGGATACGCCTCTGGCAAAGTCAGCGGCTATCTGCACCTGACGAATTAACGGAAACATGTCAGGGAAAAGGCGTGCTTGCAGCAACACATTGGGATCGATGTTCTTTGCAGTGGCATGCAGTTCCGCCTTATCCAGAATTGCGCTGAGACTGTTCAGCATCTGCCTGAAAACTGGAATGGACGCGGAGTACAGGGCAATGGTCATGCGATTCCTTCAGAAATGGAACGTAGTGATAAGGGAAATGAATGTTACCCAGGCCTGCACCGCTTCTCCCGCGTCTTCGTTATTGATGACGCGGCGATGCGACAAGCTTGGCGCAGTCAGTGTTACTGCCAACTGGCTGCTATTTCAAATGGTTTGAAATCAGCTTGGTCATTTCAAACATGGATACCTGTTTTTTTCCTTCGAATACCGCTTCCAGTTTTGCGTCAGCATTGATCATGCGACGGTTGGCCGGGTCTTGCAGATTATGCTCCTTGATGTAATCCCAGACTTTTTTCGTTACCTCGGTTCGTGGCATAGGCGCTGAGCCGACCACGTCCGCGAGTACGGCGGAAGGCGTCACGGGTTTCATGAAACCGGCATTTGGTTTGCTTTCCTTCTTCGCTGCTGTAGCCATGACATACTCCAAAAATGCACTAAATTCCAAAAACACAAAACCCCGCGTGCGACTTCCCGGCGGGGCTCATGCTATGGACGCCGGAAAATCCGGAACGTAATGTCGATTCTAACCGACTTCAGTAAGTGGACGGGCGCAGACTTGCAAAATGAATACTTTATTTACACGACTTAATTCCCTTGAATAAATTACATGCATAGGCAATAAGAAGAATCAAGAGTCCGAGTTGACATAGGAATTATCGATAAAGATAGCAGCAGTGCACTGTATTTGTGCATTAATCATGCGAAAATACCGGTTTTAAGCCTATTCTTTTTTGGAATCCGATATGAAGTACGCTTCAGTGCACCAGTTCTTGCAACATGTGGCTGACCGCAATCCCGGTCAACCTGAATTTCTTCAGGCAGTCACGGAAGTAATGGAAAGCTTGTGGCCTTACATTGAGAAGCAGCCCAAGTATGCAGATCAAGGTCTACTTGACCGTTTGGTGGAGCCTGAGCGGGTCGTGATGTTTCGTGTTTCCTGGGTAGATGATCACGGTCAGGTGCAGGTCAATCGCGGCTATCGCATCCAGCACAGCATGGCGATCGGCCCTTATAAAGGAGGGCTGCGCTTCCACCCGACTGTCAACCTGTCCGTACTGAAATTCCTCGCCTTCGAGCAAACCTTCAAGAACGCGTTGACCACGCTGCCCATGGGTGGCGGCAAAGGAGGATCGGATTTTGATCCGAAGGGCAAGAGCCCGGGCGAGGTCATGCGCTTCTGCCAAGCCTTCGTAAGCGAACTGTTTCGCCATGTCGGCGCCGATACCGACGTTCCTGCTGGTGACATTGGCGTGGGCGGTCGCGAAGTGGGTTACATGACTGGCATGATGAAGAAACTTACCAACCGTGCCGACTGTGTATTCACCGGAAAGGGCTTGAGCTTCGGCGGCTCGCTGATCCGCCCCGAGGCAACGGGTTACGGCACCGTCTATTTTGCCGATGAAATGCTCAAGACGCGTGGCCGATCGTTTGACGGTCTGCGCGTTAGTGTCTCCGGTTCAGGCAATGTCGCGCAATACGCGGTGGAAAAAGCCATGGCCCTTGGCGCCAAGGTCGTTACGGTGTCCGACTCGAGTGGCACCATCATCGATGAAGACGGCTTCACCCCCGAAAAGCTCGCCATTTTGATGGAAGTGAAGAATCATCTTTACGGCCGTGTCAACGATTACGCCGAACGTACCGGCACGCGCTTTGAGCCCGGTGTACGTCCATGGCATGTTCCGGTAGATGTGGCGCTGCCATGCGCGACCCAAAACGAACTGGATGCCAATGACGCGGCAACTCTCATCAGGAA
This sequence comes from Herbaspirillum sp. GCM10030257, assembly GCF_042666555.1. Classification (NCBI taxonomy): domain Bacteria; kingdom Pseudomonadati; phylum Pseudomonadota; class Betaproteobacteria; order Burkholderiales; family Oxalobacteraceae; genus Herbaspirillum; species Herbaspirillum sp. GCM10030257. Next base: position 26,635 of record NZ_JBHTDH010000022.1, on the reverse strand, counting down.
CGGCGTGCTGTGCGTGGCTGAAGGTGCCAACATGCCGTCGACCATTGATGCTGCAAAAGCATTCGAAGCAGCCGGTGTTCTCTATGCGCCAGGCAAGGCCAGCAATGCCGGAGGTGTTGCCACTTCCGGCCTGGAGATGAGCCAGAACGCGGAGCGCATTTCCTGGCCGCGTGAAGAGGTAGATGGCCGCCTGCTGCAGATTATGCAAGCCATCCACGCAGCCTGCCTGCAGTACGGCAAACGTGCAGATGGCAGCCTTAGTTATGTGGACGGGGCAAACATCGCCGGTTTCGTCAAAGTGGCGGACGCAATGCTGGCCCAGGGCGTGATTTAAGTATCAAGCATATCTGCCTGTTTCTTCCTGTACCGGCCAAGTACAGGAAGAATCCGGCCCGAATCGGCCCACTTCGAGTCTGATACTGACTATTATTGCTTCAACGTCCGGGAGATCGACATTCGCGTCTCCCATAACACCACGGCAAGTCCTGCCAGACCAATCAACGCAATGCCAAACACCGTGGTCAGATCCGGCAACTGACCGAACACCAGCCAGCCGAGCGCGACCGCCGCAATGATCTGCAAGTAGCTGAACGGTGCAAGCAGTGTCGCCTGCGCTTTGCTGTACGCCATAATCTGCATCAAGTGCCCAACAAACCCGGTAACGCCGGTAGACATCAACAGCAACCACTGTTCAGGCGACAGCTCCGGCGTTTTCCAGAACCAAGGCAGTGCCAGCGTCAACGCAACCGAGCCGAACAGACCGCCATAGTAGTTTGTCGTTAACGGGTCGTCATGCGCTACGCGACGCGTCGCGATCTGGAAGAAGGCAAACGTGAGTGCGGTCAACAGACCAAGCGCGACGCCAACTGGATCAAGCGACGATCCCGGGCGCACGATGATCAGCACGCCAGCAAAACCCATCACCACGCCGACCCAGCGATGCCATCGGTGCGTCTCATCAAGCAGCCAAGGCGCCATGGCCATCAGGAACAACGGGGCCATGAAATTGAGCGAGGTTGCCTCTGCAAGCGGCAGACGCCTGAGAACCGAGAAGAACAGCACCGTCGAGAGCACCATCAGCAAACCGCGGATCAGCTGGCGCGACAGGGACCGGGTCTTGAAGAGCGCGCTGCGCCGCGATGGCAATACAACCGCGGTCATCAAGGCAATGTGCATCACATAGCGCACCCATGTCACCATGAGCACCGGCACACCTGCTAGGACTAACCACTTTGCCGATGCATCCAGCGTGGAGAGTGTCCATAAACCGGCGACATGAATAAATATTGCGTTCTTGTTCAATTTATTTACTGACTCAACGACTTCCAGCTTTGGCTGTACGCAGGTGCTCCGGATTACGGGGCATGGTTGTCGCGCCGCCTGTTACACCCCGTGTGACACAGGGCGCCCGACGTGACGACCATCGCAGGAGTGCCGGTGTAATGATCTGGTAGAAATAGCGGCTATTATTTTTGCGGCGCACCGAATCCGCCGCCGCCCGGGGTTTCGACGACGAACACATCGCCGGGCCGCATTTCGATCGAATCGGTTGCGCCAAGATTAATGCGCGTGCCGTCCTGCCGTTCCACATAGTTAAGGCCGCTGGCTCCCGGCTCTCCCCCCGCGAGTCCGAAAGGCGGGATACGTCGTCGGTTCGACAGGATGGATGCCGTCATTGGCTCAAGGAAGCGGATACGACGGATCGCGCCATTTCCACCGGTGCCTCGCCCGGCACCACCAGTTTCAGCCCGGATTTCGAAGCTCTCCAGCAGGACGGGGAAGCGCCATTCCAGTACTTCGGGATCGGTAAGACGCGAATTGGTCATGTGCGTCTGAACCACGTCGGTGCCGTCGAAGCAAAGCGGCTCGCCCCGCTCGTCTGTGCCAAGCAGCCCCGCACCGGAACCGCCCGAGATGGTCTCGTAGTACTGGTACCGGGCGTTACCAAACGTGAAATTGTTCATGGTTCCCTGTGCCGCTGCCATGACGCCGAGCGCGCCATACAACGCATCGGTAATGCATTGCGACGTCTCGACGTTGCCCGCGACGGTAGCGGCGGGAAAGTGTGGATTGAGCATCGAGCCCTCAGGAATGATGACCTGCAGCGGCTTCAGGCAGCCGGCATTCATCGGGATCTCGTCGTCGACCAGTGTGCGGAACACATACAGTACCGCTGCCATGCAGACGGCTGACGGAGCATTAAAATTGTTCGGCAACTGATCTGACGTGCCGGTGAAGTCGATGACTGCGCTACGCGCTTCGCTGTTGACTTTGACCGTTACCCGAATGATTGCGCCGTTGTCCATCTCATAGGCGAATTCGCCGTCTTTCAGCACGCCGATGACGCGACGCACCGCCTCTTCCGCATTGTCCTGCACATGCTTCATGTAAGCCCTTACCACATCCAGGCCAAATTCCCGTACCATGCGACGCAGTTCGGCGACGCCCTTCTCGTTGGCGGCGATCTGCGCGCGCAGGTCGGCCACGTTCTGATCCGGATTCCGGGCGGGATAGCGACCTCCGCTAAGCAGTTCACGTAACTCACGCTCTCGCAGTTGCCCGCTCTCGACAAGCTTGAAATTGTCGAGCAACACACCTTCTTCTTCGACTGACCTGCTGTTCGGCGGCATTGACCCAGGCGTGATGCCGCCAATGTCCGCATGATGGCCGCGCGACGCAACGAAAAACAGCAGTTCCTTTTCCGCTTCGTCAAATACCGGAGTGACGACCGTGACGTCGGGCAGGTGCGTGCCACCGTTGTAGGGGTCATTCAGCACATAGGCATCCCCTGGCCGTATGCGCCCGGCGTTTTTTCTGATGACGGTCTTGATACTCTCCCCCATCGAACCGAGATGAACCGGCATGTGCGGCGCATTCGCAATAAGGCTACCGTCGACGTCGAACAGTGCACACGAGAAGTCGAGTCGTTCCTTGATGTTGACCGAGAAGGCGGTGTTCGCAAGTGTTGCGCCCATCTGTTCCGCGATCGACATGAACAGGTTGTTGAAGATTTCGAGCATCACCGGATCGACCGCGGTGCCGATCGCGAAACGCTGCGCGCGCTGTGCTGCACGCGTGAGCAGGAATTCGCCACCCGGCAGGGTTTCCAACTGCCACTCTGGTTCCACCACCGTCGTCGCATTGGCATCGGAAACGATAGCGGGCCCGGTGATACGGAGTCCGGCACCCAGGTTCTCCCGCCGGTAAACTGGCGTGTCATGGTATCTGCCGCCCGAGTACATGCGGACAGTCGCGGTAGCTGCGGGCAATGTACCTCCAACGGCTTGCGTAACCTCAGGTGCCCTTGCCTGCTCGCCGCTCCGGCCAATCGCTTCCACCGATAGAGCTTCAATGATGAGCGGCTTGTCCGACATCAGAAAGCTATAGCGCTGCCGGTAGGCAGCCTCGAACGCCGCCTGCATTCCGGACACGTTCCCGTAATCGACCACCAATGCAGCGTCCGTGCCTTCATAACGAAGATGTGCCCGCCGGACGACACTGATGCGCTCCTGCGCGATGCCCTGTGCCGTGACCTGCTGCGTTGCCCTGACAGCCATCTCTGCCAGTACCGCTTCGCATTGCGACAGGCTGTCCTGGTGCAACGGCAGTTCAATGCTGGTTTCGCGCATGGCTGTGATATCCGCGAGCCCCATGCCATAGGCGGACAGTACACCGGCCAGTGGATGAATCAAGGCACGATTCATCCCGAGCGCGTCAGCCACCAGGCAGGCATGTTGACCACCGGCGCCTCCAAAGCTGACCAGCGTGTATTTGGTCACGTCATAGCCGCGCTCCACGGAAATTTTCTTGATCGCATTTGCCATGTTGGACACGGCGATGCTGATGTAGCCTTCGGCAACCGATTCCGGCGTGCTGGCACGCCCGGTATCTTTGGTAATCTGCGCCGCTAGGGCGTTGAATTTTTGCTGCACTGTCCCAGTATCGAGCGGCTGGTTGGCCTGCGGCCCGAAGATCTGCGGAAAGAACGCGGGTTGAACCTTGCCCAGCAAGACATTGCAGTCGGTAACGGCGAGCGGTCCGCCATTGCCGTAAGCGGCAGGTCCTGGGTTGGCACCCGCCGAATCCGGCCCGACCCGCATCCGCGCACCATCGAATTGCAGGATCGAGCCGCCGCCTGCGGCCACCGTATGGATGTTCATCATCGGCGCGCGCATCCGCACACCGGCAACCTGGGTCTCGAATGCGCGTTCAAACTCGCCGTTGTAATGAGAGACGTCGGTCGATGTGCCACCCATGTCGAATCCTATGATCTGATTCGCCCCGGCTGCCTCCGCTACACGCACCATGCCGACAATGCCACCGGCGGGGCCTGACAGAATGGAATCCTTCCCCTGGAACTGATCGGCTGCGGTGAGTCCACCACTGGACTGCATGAACATCAGCTTGATACCGGAAAGCTCCTGCGCGATCCTGTCCACGTATCGCCGCAACAGCGGTGACAAATAGGCATCAACGACGGTGGTATCGCCGCGTCCGACCAGTTTCATCATCGGGCTGATCTGGTGGGAAGCCGATACCTGGGTAAAGCCCATATCATTTGCCATCTTCGCAGCTGCCTGCTCGTGCTGCGGATACCGGTATGCGTGCATGAAGACAATCGCGACCGAACGTATCCCGACGTCGAGCGCCGCCTGCAGCTTCGTCCGTAAATCATCGTGCTGCATTTCCTGCAACACGTCACCTTGCGCGGTGATACGTTCGTTGATTTCTTCAACGCGGCTATACAGAAGCTCTGGCAGCGTGATGCGACGATCGAATATCCGCGGACGTGCCTGATATCCAATGCGCAACGCATCCCGAAATCCCTTGGTGGTGAGCAGTAGCGTGGGTTCGCCCTGGCGTTCAAGCAAGGCATTGGTCGCCACCGTGGTTCCCATCTTGACCGCTTCCACCTGGTCAGCCGGGATCGGGTCGCCTGCCTTCAATCCCAGCAATGCGCGGATACCCGCTAATGCAGCGTCGTCATACTGGCCGGGGTTTTCGGAGAGCAGCTTGTGCGTCACCAGCAAGCCGTCCGGCCGGCGGGCAACGATATCGGTGAAGGTGCCGCCACGATCAATCCAGAATTGCCAGCGACGACTGTCTTGCAGGTTGAAATGTGATGCATCGGTGATCATGATATTGGCTCTATTACGGTGTTGCACCGTCCCGGCATCGGAAACGGGTGCGAATGATGGTGTGGACCGCGGTTGCATGCGGTGCGATGGCGGCAGTTGCGCATACCCGCCCGAACTCAGGGAATGAAGCGTTGTTGCCTGAAGCTGTCAAAGATGCGGATGAACATGTCTTCCGAATCGACAAACTCCTGGAATCCGTATTTTCTTGCTTTCGTGTTGTCGAGCATGATGTCCCAGGTCGGGGCAAATGCATAATTGGCGAACGCCCAGTTGGCGGCCTCGGAAAATGGCGTCGGCAGCAAGCCATGCTCCTGCACGATTTCATTCCATAGGTCTTCCTTGTCCGCCATCATGAGTTCGAGATCGATCTGCTGTACCCCACCGTTCTCGAGTTCAAAGTATTCCGCGATCCGCGGCCATAGATATTGCCACCGGAAATGGTCGCCATTGACCATGTTGAAAGCCTCGTTCGCGGCCGCAGGCGTGGTGGCCGCCCAGAGCATGCCTTTGTTCAGCAACTCGACATCACTTGCGCAATGGATGGCACGAAATGCGGCTTCCGGTCCTGGAAAGCGCAACGGCAATCCCAATTTCTTGCATAGGGTTGCGTAGACGGCGATCGGCTTGGGCAGATTGATGTCCGTGCGTGCGTAGCCACAGACGATATGCGGCCGCATCAGCGAATAAGTCCATGGCTTGCCGCGTGTAAGCTCTTTGAGCAGGTCTTCCTGCGTGTAATAGAAGTTCGGCGGAAAGTGGCGCGCATCGCTCTCCTTGGCCGGTGTCTTGAATGGGCCCAGGTGGCGACCGTAATATTTCGAACCCTGCAACAGCGAAACGTGCTCCAGGCGACTGGCACCTGGCAAGATCGACGTCATGGCATTTCGGAACAGGTCTGTATCCCTGGAAGCCTTGTCCACCCAGCGCGTACCGGTCGCGTGCCCCGTCCAGAAGATGTGCGTGACCTGCGTCAACTGGCCTAGTGCCACTGCACAATCGGCCGGGTCGCTCATGTCACACTCGACATGACGGGCCCGGGTTTCAAACTGGGGCGGACGGCGCGACACGATGGTCACGTCCCATCCTCCCACCTTGTCCAGCAGTTGCGCCATATTGGCACCGACCATGCCGGTGCCGCCAAGAATGACAGCAATCCTGTCTGCCATTGCATCTCCTTATCGTGTAACGGCAGACAGGCATGCGCCAGAATCCTGCCTTAAAGATTCAGGTGGCTTGCTAGAGCGCTGCCTCAATGGCCGCGCCAAGCATTAATATTTGCTCATCTTGCCCCTGCATGCCCCCGAGCATCAGACCAACCGGCGCATCACCGGGTTTATGGCAAGGAAGGCTCAGCGCACAGCCATCAACGAAGTTGAATAGTGTTGGATTGCGCAGTATGAGCAGGTTGGTGGAGGTGTACAGTTCGTCGCTATCACGCAGTGCGGCGATCGGCGGCGCGATCACCGGTACGGTCGGCATCAAAAACGCATCGCAACCCGCATCCGTAAGGCGCTGATGCACACCCGCGCTCCAGCGCCTGCGATCCTTGAGTAGCGTAATGTAATCCGAGGCACTCATTGCAGCGCCTCTACGAATCCGTACCGCCACTCGAGGATCATATTCCGCTTCACGTTTCCCGATCATATCGGCATGCCAGGTCCAGGATTCGGCGGCAATGAAGCCTCCGTGCCGGTTGATATGTGCAAGTTCAGCAAACTCAGGAACCTCAATCTCGACTAGTGTTGCTCCCGCCTTCGACAACGTGCCGCATGCCGCTTCGAACGCTGCGCTCACCGTCGCATCAATGCCGTCAAACACAAGGGTGCGCGGTATGGCGAAACGATGGTTAGCGAGCGATGTCAGCCGCAGATCCGAACGGGAAATTCCAGACAGTATCGCGTCGAGCTGGGCACAGCAGGATACGCTGCGGGCAAGGGGACCGATCGAGTCAAGACTGGTCGATAGCGGCAATACGCCAGTGTCGGGCACACGCCTCGCAGTTGGCTTGAATCCGGTCAGCCCGCAGAGTGCGGAAGGAATGCGCACAGACCCCCCGGTGTCGGTACCAATCGCAGCGACGGCGGCACCCTCAGTGATCGATATGGCGGCGCCCGATGATGAACCACCGGGAATCCTTCCTGTTTCACGATCCCAGGGATTGCGTGGCGTGCCGTAGTGCGGATTCAGACCCAGGCCCGAATACGCGAATTCAGTCATATTGGTGCGTCCGATGATCACCGCACCCGCCTGCCGCAGGCGTTCGACGACGGTGCTGTCGCGTGAAGCCGGCAAAGCGTCATTTCGAACCACCGAACCTGCACGCGTGATTTGCCCGGCTTCATCGAAGAGATCTTTGATCGAGATGGGAATGCCTGCCAGTGGATGCAATGGCACCCCGGCCGCACGTAATGTGTCCATTGCGTCGGCCGTGGCTCTCGCGGTGGCGGCGTGCACTGCAATGAAGGTTGCCTGTGCTTCACCCGAGTTCAATGCGGCCTGCAGCGCAAGTTCAGTAAGTTCTCGACTGCTAACACGTCCGCTGTGCAGTTCACCGCGCCAGTAATCCAGGGTATTAGGAGGAAGGGACATGAATCGCTTTCGTCAACATGTTCAACGTGCCACCATGGCACTCGGCAGGCTCAACACAATCTGCGGGAATATTGTGATCACCGCGACGGCAACGATCATCAGAACAAAAAATGGAAACGAAGCCTTTGCTATCGTGAAGATGTCCTTTCCACTCATGCTCTGCACGACGAATAGATTGAAGCCGACAGGCGGCGTGATCTGTGCCATCTCGACGACAAGAACAATAAAGATACCGAACCAGAGCAGATCGATTCCCGCAGCCTGGACCGCCGGCAAAATCACCGAAGTCGTCAGCAACACGATCGAAATACCATCAAGAAAGCAGCCTAGTACGATGAAGAACAAGGTTAACGCCGCCAGCAGCGCCCAGGCTGGCATGCCCACGCCGGCAATCCAGTTCGCAAGCGCTGCAGGTAGACCGGTAAAACTCATCGCCGAAGTCAGGTAGGCCGCGCCCAACAGAATGAAGAAGATCATCGTCGAAGTTCGCACCGCGCCGAGCAGGCTTTCCACAAAAGTGACACGCGTCAGCATCCCCGACAACGCTGCGATCAACAGTGCGCCGACCACGCCGATAGCAGCGGCCTCAGTGGCTGTTGCATATCCCGCATAGATGGAGCCGATGACGCCGATGATCAAAAGCACTACTGGAATCAGGCTTCTTGAAGCGTTAAGTTTCTCGACGAAACTCATCTTCAACGTTGCAGCAGGAATCTTCTCCTTGTTCAGGCCGGCCCAAAGAAGGATGTATCCAGAGAACAGGGCCATCAGGAGCAGCCCTGGCAACACCCCGGCGATGAACAGCCGGGCTACTGAGATCTGGGCTGCGACGCCATACACAATCATGATAATTGAAGGTGGAATCAGGAGCCCCAGCGTACCCGATCCTGCCAGCGATCCGATGGAGATACTTTCCGGATAACCACGCGACTTGAGCTCAGGCAGGGAAATACGACCTATGGTGGCGGCTGTCGCCGCGGACGATCCGCTGACCGCAGCAAAGATACCGCACCCAAGGACATTGACATGCAGCAGACGACCCGGCAGCTTGTCCACCCATGGTGCCAGCCCCGTAAACATGTCTTCCGACAGCTTGGTGCGAAACAGAATTTCGCCCATCCAGATGAACAATGGCAGGGCCGTCATGGTCCAGCTGGCGCTTGACGCCCAGCTGTTTGTCGCGAGGATGGATCCGCCGGGAGCCCCGGCGAAGACCTCCATGCCAATGATACCGACGGCGATCAGCGCCAGCGCAATCCATACGCCCATGCTTAAAAGCACGATTAATGCGCCAGTGAGCACTATTGCGAGCCACATCATTTCCATTACTCGCTCCTCGCTTCGCCAGCACCGATTTCAAAATTTTCATGCCGCAGCACTCGCACCAGCCGCTCTCCAAACGCCACCATCAGCAGGATCGTGCCAATCGCCATTGGTAACTGAGGCAGCCACAGCGGTACCGCAATCAAGCCCTGCGACACCTCATTGAATTGATAGCTTTCAATCACAAACGCAGTGCAATACCAAGCCAGGTAAGCTGCCAGCAGCAGGCCGATAACCGATACCAGAACTTCCATCGGCTGATGGAGGCGCTGCGGAAGAAAGCGCATTACCACCTCCACCCGGATATGAGACCCACAGTGCAACGCATAAGGCAAGCCGAGAAAGCCCGCTGCGGCCATCGCCCAGGCGGCGAACTCTTCCGCGTCACGCACTGTCGAGCCAAAATTCCGAGCGACGACCTGCGCCATGATCAACACGCAGATCAGTACCAGCGCTGTCGCTGACAATAGCCCGGAGAGCCGGTATAACCGATGCAGGAACGTCATTGCTTAACGCTTAGCCTGGTCAAGTATCGCCTTGCCTTCGGGACCGGCTTTCTTCAGCCATTCTTCAGCCATTACTGCACCGATCTTGGCCAGTTCCGGTTGCATTGCTTCAGGCGTCGGGCCGACAACCATGCCGTTCTTGGCCAGAGTCTGAGTCAACTCACTGGTCTTGGTGCGTGCCACTTCCCATCCTTTCTTTTCAGCACGTTCGGCAGCCGCCAGTACTGCCTTCTGAGAAGCCTGGGGCAACCGTGCGAACGCACGTGCATTGACCATGACCACGTTCTTCGGGATGAAAGCCTGCACGTCGTAGTAATACTTGGCGAAGTCCCACGCCTGGGAGTCGACGCCGGTAGCCGGCGACGTGATCATTGCTTCGATAAGGCCGGTTCCAAACGCTTGCGGAACGTCGCCGGAGTTGACCGTGGTCGGCGAGGCGCCCATCAGTTCAACCAGGCGCGAAGTAGCGGCATTGTAAGCGCGAAACTTCATACCCTTGAAGTCGGACATCTGCTTGACAGGCACCTTGGTGTAGATACCCTGCGGTGGCCATGGCACGCTATAGAGCAGCTTGATGCCTTGCTTCTGCAAGCGCGCCTCCATCTGTGCGCGGCTTGCCTGCCACAACTTCCAGGCGCTGTCGAAGTCGCGTGCCAGCAGAGGAACCGCATCAACTTCAAAGATGGCATCCTCGTTGCCCAGCACTGAAACCAGCACGTCGCCGAGCGGCACCTGACCGGTCTGGACTGCACGCTTGAGATCGGCGCGCTTGAACAGCACCGAATTGGAATGAATCTTGATGTCGAGTTCGCCATTGGTAGCCTTGGCTACGTCAGCCGCAAAGTCACGCGCGACAGAGGTAATGTAGTTACCATCGGGCTGCTCGGCGGACATGTTCCAGCGTTCAGCAGCATGGGCTGATGACAGGCTTAGGCACAAGGCGGCGATGCCGGTGAGGAAGTAGCGGCGGTTCAGGGTCATGAGTCTCTCTCCAAGTTATTTTAGGAAGCAAGCCGCCAGAGCGACTGAAACGAATAGACTTCTTCCGAGGGCAGTCCGACGGATTCTGATAACGCCTGCGCATGTTGCTGTGCAATTTCCGGGCGGGTAGCTTCGATCATCACAAGGGCATCCGCTGGTGCCGGCTTTGCGTCCGCCGTTACCGGCGTGGACAAGGCCGCATCGGTCTCGAGCAATGTCGTGCGTATGATGTGATCTTCGCTGGTCAGATCCCGTAGTCTCTGCCGCAACTGATTCCTGGTGTTTGCTTGCCCGAGGATGTCTTCCGGCACCACAAACAAGGCGAGCGCTCCACCCTCTCCTTCACCATACTCCACACTCAAACGACCGACACGCCGCTGTGTGCCGCGCATGCGTTTGAAGTTCTCAAGCGACCAGGCGGTCTGGTTTGCAAATGCGGTCCGATAGGCTTCGGATTGGAAAGTATCAAGACTGTCCGTATAGTAAAGCGCCAGATACGGCCTTGGACAGGCACTGACTGCGGCAAAACGTCGTGCGCTTTGAAAGCCGGGAATTGCGACACGTTCTTGCATATGCTCACGGTCATACCAGCGATTAAAATCGAGTTCGTGCTCACGATCAACATCGGTCCAGATGCAGAGTAAGCCGCGTTCCTTGTCAGCGTTCATAGGAGCCAGATGGTTGTATTAACAATTATCTATTCTGACTCCGACGAATTGTCAAAGCAAACAAGAAATTTTTTCCATTTCCGATCAAATAAATTTATGGCCTTGCCAGTGCCCATGGATCACCCGGCACTTCTGTCGAGGGCATGCGTGCTACTTCTCTCGGTAGCCCACGCGCAAAATCCTGTGCACTTTGCTGCGCAGCAATGGCGATCTGCTGAAACAGCCGCGTTTCCGATCGCGACCGGTAAGAGCAAATAAGGGACATGTTTGGCATGTCGCTATCTATGCGCAGGACAGACACACTCCCACTGGCCAACTCTTTCTGCACGATGGCAGGCGGGAGCATGGCGAGGCCGAAGCCGTCGACGACGAGCCGCACCATCGCAGACACCGACGTCATGCAATTGATCCTGACCGGCTTCTCGGTTTTGTCCTTGAACAGCCGTTCCAGATACCGATGCGGACCTGAATTACGCGAAAAGCTCAGGATCGGAAACGTCGCGATATCGGCCAGGGTCAGTACATCACCCTGGAGATTCAATCCGGTTGCGCCAAACCAGCGCATCGGGAAATCGCATAGGGGCAAATTCTGTACATTAGTCTCGAACACGGGGTCGGTCTGCAGGATGACATCGAGATGCCCTTTGTTGAATTGCTCGATCAACCGTATGGTTGTATCCCCTGCCAGCTCCACTTCCAGATGAGGATAGGTGCGATGTATGCGCGTCATCAGGTCGGGAAACCAGGAGTGGATAATGGATTCGATCACGCCGATGCGTACCACCCCGGTGTACAGTGCCGGGTCTTTCATGTTCTCCAGCATCTCCTGGGTAGTATTCACCAGACGCTCGGCATAGATCAGTGCCTTGGTTCCTTCCAACGTCAGCGTCACTTCGCGGTCGGCACGGTTGAAGAGGCGCACGCCAAGTTCCTGTTCAAGGGTCGCGATCCGGCTGGACACGGCCGCCTGCGTCGTGTGAAGCTTCTCTGCAGTCAGCCGGAAATTACGAATTCGAGCGAGCCAGACGAATGTTTCCAGAAAGCGTAGGTTCATCGTATTCCTTCATGCCGCTGGTTTACACAGGAGCGGCGCCAGTCACCATCCGTCCCCCTAAAGCCTGTGTTTGTCGAAGCAGTTATGTTTTCCAATTGGCAATATTGGGCGAGAAGCGGTGACGCGTCAAGGCAGTGGTTGCAAGCAGATGCGCCACTATCCCCAAGAGCGGGTTTCATATTGGTGTGCGGAGAAGCGGGTCGATTTTGGCGTGCAGGGCAAGGCGCGCGGAGCGCCGTGTAGCGGGCCAAACAAGCGACAAGCAACGCCGCCCGGCGCGGCAAGGCGGCCCGAGGCGACAGTACATCAATATGAAACCCGCTCTCGTGCCACGTCATTGATCTGGACAGCCGGATCATCAGTGGAAGAGTGGACAGCACCGCTAGCGTTTAGCGAAAAGGAATTGCCACAACCAGCCTCCGCGCCTGTCCCGACCGGTAAGAACGTAATCTAAAGCATTCGCATTTTGCAGTGTCAGATGTAGCGCAGAACGAGCAGCGTGCCGGCCGACAATCAACAGTGCATCGCCTGCCTTCAACTTGACGTCATCGTCCGGAAGGAGAAGATGCTCCCCTTGCCGCACGATCATCAAGACGATGGCTGGCAAGACCGCCTTCCAGTCCGCATTGTCCCGCATTAACTCGCCGACACAGATAGGCTGGTGGTCCATCAGTGCCTTGTGTACCGGCGGCGCAATGTGCTCCTCAATCTTCACGTCCCAGACTTCCGGTACGAGGCCGTCACAGAGGGATTCCAGACGGGAGGAGACTTTCTTGCACCAGCTTTCGTCAGCGCCTCGCACTGCGCCGAGAAAACGTGCAAGGAACGGCGTGGTAAGGATCGAAATGCATTCCTGCGCCACGACGCGCGTATGCACCATGCTGAAATCGGGCCGGAATATATTGAACAGTACATCGTTGGCGGCCTGGTTCTGGCGCGCCACAATAAATATGTTCGGATTGAGCTTCTTGGCCATCATGGCGATGGAGAGATTGCTGATATCGTTGTCACTGCCGGCCACAATACCGCGGGCTTCCATGATGCCTGCTTCTTTCAGGACGCTTGCTTCCGTTCCGGTCCCCCGCAGAATCTGAAAATTCTCAGGGGCCTCTCCCTTCGGATCAATAATAGACAGCTTAACGCCGGGTAATGCAAAAAAGCGGGTAATCGCGCTTCCAAATTGACCGTAACCACAAAGGATCCAATGCCCGCGCGGCGGACGGTGCACTTGCGGCAGCGGTGTCCCTGGCAGCGCGGTCAGTATTTCAATAAGACGAAATCGCTCTGGGGAGGAAATTGCCATCGCCAGGTATTCGGCAAACCTCTCATAGGCATCCACGATATGGTGAGTGCCGAATGTGGCCATGTTGGCAGCGACCAATGGGCTCCGTACCCGGGCGAGAACAGTGATGTCGGGGTTGAGAAGGCGTACATTGATGGCGATCGCAAGATTGGCTTGTTCATCGTTGGTCACAGCCAGCACTCCGCGACATTTCTGATGGCGCAGGCCCGCCATCAGCAAATAGTCCGACATGCGGGCGTCAGCTGCAAGAACCGGATCATTCGTGATGAAGTCCTCCATATCCAGTTCTTCAACCCGCAGTTCATTTTTCTCCAGAATGACAAAGTCATAACCCAACACATCAAAAGCGCGACAGATAAGACTGCCGGTCTCGCCACATCCGCAAATCAGATAGAAAGGTGTTTGTATACGTTTTACACGCCGGGCAAAACGGGAAGCGACCAAGGTTTGTAGAAACGCGGTGTCCTTTAGCAGTGCCAGTACGGTGAAGATCGAGTAGGTCCATGCAATGACCGTCATGTAGATACATACCGTGACCCACAGCCGTTGCGCATCGGAGAAGGCCTTGGGGATCTCACCAAAACCAATTGTTGTGGCGGTGTAACTGATGAAATAGAAGGCGTGGAAAAAACCAAGGGGCGGTGCCGCCGTCCCATCCTCGTTCTCACCGGGAACGAGGGTCAATCCCAGTACTCCCACTGCGTAGAGGACGACAAGCACGATGAGTGGCGCCCTCATGCGCCGCAGAATCAGGAAAAATACACTATTCACGATTAACGCCGCATCATGACTGTTTCAACAATGAGCATGATGAGCGAGACGATATTGGCTAAAAGCGCTCCGCCGGATAAGGAAACGACACTGGCCGTATGTTCGGGTGTCATGCCGGCGCCGGTCACATGCACGACAACGGTCCAGATAACCGCCGCCGCAATCAGTTGAATATCCGCAACCAGGCTAGTGGATAAAAGCACTGCGCCGATCTGCGTACGGTCACCAAATTTCAGTATTGTCGCGATTAAATTGACGATAATGGCGGCGAACAGTTCATAAACATTGTGCAACTCTGGGCGATCAATATCGCCAATGAAAAAACCAAAGTTGAGCGTTGCTGCAAAAACGATAAAAAACGCAAATATCACCTTTTCGAGGTTCATAAGCCGCCTTTACACGCGATTGGAAAAGCCTTTACACCGTTATACCTGTGGCCCGCTTTTCAGGAATTGCTATTTGTTTAAAGTTGGCGCTTTATTCGAACTGTGCCAAATGTGCTTCCATTGTGGTTCCAGCCAACGGCTGGTTCATCATGGGCACGCCCCTAAAAATGACCGATCGGTAACGATATGGAACCACAAGAGGCTGTTAGCCATCAAAATTACCGATCAGTCATTTTTAAATTGAAAGAACAGCTCACCAGCATTAAAATTACCGAGCGGTCATTTTAAACCAAGAATAGGGCATAAAATGGAAGAGAAATTACCGATCGGGAATGAGGCCGACTTTCCCATTACTGTTTCAAGGATGGAGGATATAGGGTTCGTCGTCCAACAAGTGCGTAAAAGCCAAGGCATGACGCAATTGGACATTGCTGGGCTTGGTGGTGTGGGTAACCGCTTTATTGTGGACCTTGAGAAAGGGAAAAAGACGGTTCAAATGCAAAAAGCGATGGATATTCTTGCTCTTCTAGGCCTTGAAATTGTGATCAGAAAAAAAGGTAAGTCATGAGCGATAAAGCCGTGCCAACTGCTCTTTCGGTCTACATGGAGGATGAACTGGTCGGTACGTTGCATCGTACGGACCCTCTGAGCTTTAGCTACGCAAACAGCTGGCTCGAACGGGCCGGGGCTACGGCATTACATGCAACATTGCCGCTCGTGCCGGGTTCAAATGATTCTGCGCAGGTCTATGCATTTTTCGAAAACTTGCTCCCGGAAGGCGACCAGCGGAAAATCATTAGCCTGCGCCATCACGTCTCCAGCGTTTTTGGGATGCTGTCGATGGTTGGCGGAGATACCGCCGGCTCAGTTGTGCTCCTTCCCGAAGGGCAGGCGCCACAGCACCCGATCTATCAACGTCTAACCTGGGAACAGGTCAACGCATTGATCCACGCTGATGGAGAGCTCGCCGGAGAGCGCGCCGCTGTCGAGAAAGCAGCTGCAGATCTACCAAAACCACGCATCTCGATCTCAGGCGCGCAGTTCAAAATGCCGGTATCCCTCACTGAAGACGGACACCCCTTGCGACCAATGGGCTCGGCGCCGTCGACGCATATCCTGAAGCCTGACATGGTGCGGCCAGATATCAAAATTTTCGCTTCTGCTGTCAACGAGACGATCGTCATGCGCGCAGCACAGCTCTGCGAACTACCAACGGCGAAGGTCACGTACCAACCCGTTGTTAAAGCATGCCTGGTTGAGCGGTATGATCGGGTGCTACGGGAAGACGGATTGTTAAGGCGGCTTTGGCAGGCTGACTTTTGCCAAATTGCCGGAAAACCCTCTGACGTGAAATACGAGGCAGACGGCGGTCCATCGTTCCGGGACTGTTTTGAGATCGTCAAGGACTCCGCACGTCCGGCCGTCGATCAACGCAATTTGCTGAGATGGCTGTTCTTCAATCTCTATGTGGGCAACAATGACTCGCATGCCAAGAACTTGTCGATGATCGCCACGGACGAAGGATTACGCCTCGCTCCTTTCTACGACCTCATGAGCACTCGCGTATATCCAGGACTTGGACAGAACTTTGCATTCACCGTCGGCGGGGAGACAGAGCCTGGCAAGATTGGCCCGCCACAGATCCGTGCGTTGGCCGAGTCGGTCCGTGTGGGACCTAAGTATGTTGAAAAAATCGCACGCGAGATGGCGGTACAAGTCGAAACTGCGATCCCAATGGCGGTAAGGGAAATAGAGCCCCTCCTCGGCCCAGCAGAAAAGGCAATGGCAGAGCGATTGCAGCAAAAGATCGGCAGCCTTGTCCGAAAAATGCGAAGCAGGATCGCGCCAGTGGGTAACGGAAACGCCGTTGAACCTGACCGAGAAGATGAAGATGAAGATGAGCAGTAAAGGCCGTTTACCTGAACTGGTTTAGTTAAAAGATTGAATGCGTTGATGGTACGACTTACACCGGAATTGCCAACGATGTCCAGGCACGATATACGGCGTATCAGTCCTGCCAAAGGCCGTGCAGTATCTTTTATCTTATTTGCTTGAACTAAGCTTTGCCTAGTCGATAGGCACCGTCAGCCCAACTTTCACGCGATCCATCGCCACGAGCGTCTTAAAGCGTCTGACGTTGTTGTTACCGAAAAACAGGCTGCGCGTGAGGTTGTTGTACTGATCCATGTCCTTCACGGCAAGCACTAACACAAAATCCCACTCCCCTGCCACGTAATAACACTGCTGGACCTGCGGGCATTTAGCGAAGGTGCGTTTCATGTCGTCGAGCAGATCGATCTGCTCGCTCTCAACCTCTACGGTCGCAATGATTGATAGCCCGTATCCGACCGCACCGGGTGCGACCATCGCCGTGCATTGAGTGATCGCACCTGTTTCCATAAGCCGCCGAAGCCTGCGATTTACCGCAGCAGCCGAGAGGTTGACGCGGGCACCCAACTCGTTTTGCGGTAGGGTCGCGTCCTTTTGCATTTCAGCAAGAATCTTCCTGTCGTAGGCATCAAGTTCGGTGAGCATAATTCTTCCGTCGTAACGTGCAAAGTTGCAATGAAATTGCGCTGTGATGTCCAATATTAAGTCTGTTTTACACCTCAATGTAAATAAAATTTCACCCTACCCTTGGCCTTACGACGAGGTGGCCGTTATGAAAAAGTGGGGAATAAGCTTATGTTGGTATTGAATCAAAACGTCACTCGCGAAACCTACCCGCCTGAATTGGCGAGAATCCTGAACGTTGAGGCAGCAGAGGAGAGCCGCGCATGGCTTCGGCAGTGGGATCAGTTACGGCAAGGCGAGACGCCCCTCTGGTCACTTCGTTCTGCAGCAAAGCGACTCGGCGTCGCGGAAGTCGCTGTCAAGGACGAATCCGTCCGGTCAACGCTGGGCAGCTTCAAGGCACTGGGTGCACCGATTGCACTGATCAGGCTGGTCCGCCGCCTGTGGCCGGCCGAAAATCTGAGGGCAGCCGACCTCTTTCGGGGGCAGCATCACGCGCTTCTGCAAGACTTGACCGTCATCAGTGCAACCGACGGCAATCACGGTCGGGCACTCGCGGCAGCGGCACGCTCTCTCGGCTGCCGATGCGTCATCGTGCTGCACGCCCACGTCAGCGCGGAGCGGGAGCAAGCCATCGCGGCATATGGCGCCAGGATCATTCGCATCTCGGGCAACTATGACGAATCCGTCAATAAGGCCGCGCGGCTTGCTGCGAAAAATAAGTGGTTCGTTGTTTCGGACACGTCGTATGACGGCTACGAGGACATCCCGCGCGATGTCATGCAAGGGTATGGAACCATCGTGGCAGAGGTGATCGAGCAAACCACTGGCGGCCGGGCAGATCCGGCGTTCACCCATGTGTTCCTGCAAGGCGGAGTCGGCGGCCTGGCAGCCGGGCTGGCCAGCTATTTCTGGGAGTATCACGGCGAGCACTGTCCCAGGTTCGTGGTCGTGGAACCGGAGCAGGCAGATTGCCTGATGCAGAGCGCGATCCGGAATGCCGCCTCGAAGGCCACCGGAACGGTGGATTCTGTAATGGCCGGGTTAGCCTGCGGCGAGGCTTCCCCGCTAGCCTGGAAAATTCTTCAGCCGCGCATCGATGCCTTCCAGACCATTCAGGATAGTGACGCCGTGAATGCAATGCAGTGGCTGGCGTCGGGATGCGACGGCGATGTTCCGATAGTCGCGGGCGAATCAGGAGCAGCGGGCTTGGCCGGACTTGTTGCCCTTCTCAAGGATAAGAAGAGTGCGGAAATGATCGGCTTGAACAGCGACGCTCGGATTCTTCTCATCAACACGGAAGGAGCGACCGCACCGTCGGTTTATGCCGATTTGACAGGCGTTTCAGCCGCCCAGGTCCTGAAGCGCCAGGCGGACTATCTATCATACCCAGTTGCCTAACCCGCACCCAAGAGGAACAACCATGGAACATGCATTGCAAGACGAGCTCATCACATGGCGCCACCATCTTCATCAGCACCCGGAAACCGGCTTTGAGGAATTCCAGACTTCCGACTATGTTGCAGCTGTGCTCAGCGGTTTGGGAATGGAAGTCCACCGCGGTATTGGCGGCACAGGGCTGGTGGCCAACCTAAAAGTCGGCACGAGCGACCGGGTGATCGGTCTGCGCGCGGACATGGACGCCCTCAACATTTCCGAAAACGCGGCCAAGCGTCCTTATGCCTCATGCCATACGGGGAAAATGCACGCCTGCGGCCACGATGGGCATATGGCAATGGTTCTCGGAGCAGCGAGGATTCTTGCGGAAACGCGAAACTTCAACGGGACTGTGCGCTTCATCTTCCAACCGGCGGAAGAGCATGGCCGCGGAGCGAAGGCAATGATCAGTGATGGGTTGTTCGAGCGGTTTCCCGTCGACGCAATATTCGGCACCCACAACATGCCCGGCATTCCTGCAGGTGATTTCGCGACTCGCCCCGAAGGCATCATGGCTAGCGAGGACAACTTCGTGATCAGGATCAGGGGACGCGGCACCCACGCAGCCAGACCTCATATGGGAGCAGACCCCATCGTCGCCGGCGCACAAATCGTACTGGCACTGCAAACGGTGGTTTCACGCAACGTGGATCCCGGCCTGCAGGCCGTGGTCTCATGCACCGAGTTCGTCACTGACGGCATCCGAAATGTGATTCCCTCCAATGTGGTCATCAAGGGAGACACCCGCAGCTACGACGTAGAAGTCCAAGCCCTGCTGGAACGACGTATGCGGGAGATTTGCATGGGCGTTTGCCAGGCCCATGGCGTTGATTGTGATTTTGAGTACACCCATGAATTCGCGCCAACGATCAATTCACCTGAATATGTTCAGCTGGCGGTCGACGCGGCGGCGCGCATCGTTGGCACATCGCGCGTCGACGCCAACGTCAAACCCATGATGATCTCCGAGGATTTCGGTG
Organism: Herbaspirillum sp. GCM10030257; assembly: GCF_042666555.1. Classification (NCBI taxonomy): domain Bacteria; kingdom Pseudomonadati; phylum Pseudomonadota; class Betaproteobacteria; order Burkholderiales; family Oxalobacteraceae; genus Herbaspirillum; species Herbaspirillum sp. GCM10030257. Next base: position 6,985 of record NZ_JBHTDH010000022.1, on the reverse strand, counting down.
CATTCCTGCGTGTCGTTCCCGGCAACTTTATATTTATCGGGAATGGCGCTACCGGCGAGAACGGCGGTATCCCATTGCATAACGCTACTTACGATTTCAACGACCGCATACTTGAGACAGGCGCGAGGTATTTTTCCGAACTAACCCGGCTCGCCCTGCCGCTCGCCTAAGCCGAACAGCTCTGCTCCAGCCCGCCCCGATTCTACGAGAGACAATATGGAACGCGGAACTACATTGCGAGTCCGCGTGCCGTTAGGGGTTTACTCTTGTCAGGCAATTGCATAGAAACCGTGGCGGCAATCAGGAGCAAAAGTCCAGCGGTACCGAAAGCAATCCAGTGCGTACCGAACGCCTCGAAACCCCATCCGCCCAACCATGAACTTATCATCGCACCGATCTGATGGCCCAGGTATGCCCAGCCATACATGACACCGACCAGACGGACTCCATAGACGTCGGCCAGGATCGCTGACGAGGTGGCGATACTGCCGGCCCATACAAGACCGCCTATGGTCGCTGCGATATATAGCTCCCAGTGTGTGCCTACGAGAAGCAATGCAAAGAACCCGATACCACGGATGAAATAGATAGCGGCCAGAATATTCCGGCGTGGCAGGCGATCGGACAAACGCCCAAGGATCAACGTGCCAAAAATGGCGACAAAACCAATCACCCCGATACCCATGGAGCTGGTCATCGCATCAAAACCATGGTCCATCAGCATCGGCATGCCATGGGTACCTAGTAGATTCATGCTGAAACCACAGGCAAACAAACCTAAAAATATTTTCCAGAATGGAGACGTCCGGACCGCTTCACTAAATTTCAAAGCAGCTACTGCTTCAGGTTGCGGCGCATTTTGAACGGGAATCTGATCTGGCAGAAGATCCGTATTGAGCGGAGCACTGTCTCGGATGATAAATAGCGCTGTAGGAACTGTGACTGCAATAAAGACGGCGGCAAAACCCAGAAGCGTGGTTCGCCAGCCAAATGCTTCAATCGCGAATGTCAGCAAGGGCGTCATGACAGCCATGCCTGCCATGGAGCCCGTTGACAGGAAAAACAGCGCCATCCCGCGCTGACGTGTGAACCATCGACTGATGACAGGCGTAAGTGCCACCGGACTGGTAAAGGCGAGACCAACAGACAGCAGTACACCAAACGCTAAAAGAAAGGTAACCGGCGAACGCGCTGATACCGACCAGATGACAGATGCAGTAACAATCCCTGTGCCCAGCAACAATACCAACCTGGTTCCGTAACGTCCTACCATATAGCCGGCCAAAGGCATGGCCAAGCCATAAAAAAGCATGCCAATCGCAATGATCCCGGAAAGCAGACTCCGACTAAAGCCAAGGTCTTGGGACATTGGAAGGAAGAATGGGCCAATTCCGAGGCGCATACCCACGGTCAGCAAGGTCAGTAAAGTCGCCGCCCCAACAATATTCCATCCGAAGTACCACACTTCTTCGCGCTTCGCAGTTGGCGGCTGCTGTTCGGATCGCACCTTGCCGTTCTTATCCATATTCCTTGTCCACGGTCGGGATTATTTGAAATCCGGGCGCAAGCAGGCTTTCGCAGCATCGCCGGGATAAAAGCAAACGCAGGGTGTGGAACTTCATCACGCTCCGATGTCGCATTTACCTTCACACATCAGACAACACTTTAACGGAAGTGGGAAAGTAGTGTGAAATGCAGTTGAAAACCCGGTTTTGGCATTCTTCGACATCACTCAGGACGCAATGAAAGATGTTTCATGCTGCTTGGCAATGATCAGTGCACATGACAGGATATACAGAAAAATATCGCCATCCACTGCCACCTTCCGCATTCACAGCGCAGAAAAGTCTGGCGCTTATCCGCAGTACTTCAGTCTTTCTTGAGTGCCTCAATCAATGTCGGCAAGACAGCCGGCATTTGTCGCTCGTCCCATACCGCGTAGACCTCGGACCGGTATCTGGACGCTCCGATTGAAAGAAACCGTACGCCCCCAATTCCCGCATCGGCAAGTGCGCTGGGCACCAATGCAATGCCCATTCCTTTGGAAACAAGCGAAACCACACTTAGCCAATGGCGAACCTCATGCCGGACAGTCGGCTGCAAGCCTTGTTCTTCGCATAACGCCAAAATACGCTGGTAGTAATCCGGTGAAGCGCCACGAGAAAACATGATGAGCGGTTCGGCCGAAAGCATGCTTAGATCGACCGCTTCTCCTTCCGCCGCAGGATGGTAGCTCGGCAAACAGCATACAAATGGCTCGGACGCATAAAGCGTCCTGCTAAGTTCTCGCGGGATTCGTGCGGTGTGGACAAAGCCAAGATCGATTTGGCCGCGGATCAGGGAATCCACCTGCTCGCTGGAATTGCCCTCAGAGAGAACGATATCCACCCGAGGATGTGCTTTTTGGAAGGCGGACAGCCGCTCAGGCAAGCCGCGAAACAGCATCGATCCGACAATGCCGATGCGTACACGGCTGCCGGCACCCTTCGCAATTTGCCGCACCCTTTCCTTGCCCTCCTCTGCTTCGGCTAGCAACCGGAATGCAATTTCACGAAACGCTACACCCGCCGGAGTCAGTTTCACCGACTTGCTGTTACGCTCGAAAAGCGTCGCACCGAGCGATGCTTCCAGTTGCTGGATGTTAAGGCTGAGAGGCGGCTGGGAAATTGCAAGGCGCTTTGCCGCCCTGCCGAAATGCAACTCGTCAGCCAGCACAACGAAGTACTTAAGGTGTCGGAATTCCATCGATCATCGATTAAAAATTAATATTGAATCATTCTAATTCAATATTTGACGCATATCGAACCCGATCGCACAATGAATCACAACCTTTGTAATCGGAGACGATCGATGACTGCCCGCGACGCTATGCATGAAGAAGCCATTCCGGACCGCTTTGGTACCAATTCTTTTGTCGAAGACCGCGAGCTGGAATCGCTATTACGGCTCTATCTCCCTGAACAGCTCGTCGATCATCTCAAGCCCCATCTTCACCGTCTTGGCGAACTCGCCGGCGGCGTCCTCGACGCCCTGGCCCAGACCTCCGATCGCAATCCGCCAACGTTGGAACATCGCACCCGTACCGGAAAGGACTTGCAGCGCATCGTCAAGCATCCGGCCTACGTGGAAATGGAAAGAATCGCCTATTCCGAGTTTGGCCTGGCCGCCATGTCACATCGCGGCGGTGTGCTCGACTGGTCCGAGCCAATGCCCGCTGCTGTCAAATACGCGCTGACATTCCTGTTCGTGCAAGCTGAATTCGGGCTTTGCTGTCCGGTGTCCATGACCGATTCGCTGACCAGGACCTTACGCAAGTTTGGCGATCCCGCGCTGGTGGAGCGTTATCTCCCGGCGCTGACATCGCAGGATCTGGACGCGCTTGCACAGGGCGCCATGTTTATGACCGAACAAGGTGCAGGGTCCGACATTGCCGCAACCGCGACCGTGGCAAAGCGTGACGGGGCAATCTGGAAACTAAGCGGCGACAAGTGGTTCTGTTCCAATCCGGACGCCGCGCTTGCGATGGTGCTGGCCCGGGTGGAAGGTGCTCCTGAAGGCATGCGGGGTGTATCTCTGTTCCTGCTACCACGCCGACTTGAAGACGGCTCTCCCAATGCCTACCGCATCATCCGGCTCAAGGACAAGCTCGGAACCCGCTCTATGGCAAGCGGAGAAATCCGTCTTGAAGGCGCTACTGCCTACCTTGTCGGCGAACTCGGGCGAGGATTTGTGCAGATGGCAGACATGGTGAATAACTCTCGCCTTTCAAATGGTGTGCGTGCCGCCGGCATGATGCGCCGGGCGGCGGCTGAAGCGCAATACATTGCGCGCCACCGCAAGGCGTTTGGCAAACGTTTGATTGACATGCCGCTGATGCAGCGCCAGCTTGCCAAAATAATGCTGCCCGGTGAACAAGCCCGTACCATGATGTTCCAGGCTGCGGATGCCCTGCGACGCGCCGACGGTGGCGACAGCAATGCATATGCATTAGTACGCATTCTTACTCCCATGCTGAAATTCCGTGCCTGTCGCGATGCGCGTCGCGTGACGGGCGATGCGATGGAGGTACGTGGCGGCTGCGGATACATTGAAGAGTGGAGCGATCCGCGACTGCTCCGGGATTCCCATCTTGGGTCAATCTGGGAAGGCACAAGCAATATCGTCGCGCAGGATGTGATTCGGGCAATTAATCGCGAAGGCTCTCTGACAGTACTTCAGGACCATCTATCGGCTCTGGTGGAACAGACGACCATGCACCCTGCCGTACGTGCGCGGTTTTCAGCACTGGTTGCCCAAGCCTCCAGCTTTGCCGAAGTGGCCGCCGCAACGGGAGGCGACCGCCATGCGCGCCAGGCTGCATCAGCGCTGTATCACCTAAGCTCTGCTATTGCGATGGCATGGGAAGCAAGCAAGACCGGTTCGCTAAAACGCATGGCGTTGGCACAGCTGGTTGTTCTGCACCGCCTCTCGCCGCGGGATCCGTTCAAACCCGACAGTGACGCAGGAGCACAGCTGCTCTTTGATGATGATGCAAATGCGGATCCGGCAACACTAAACCTACTTGAGCAGTAAAACGACGCCTACTCAGGGCAATAAAGGAGACAACAGTGAAAATCGCATCCATCGTTCTTGCAGGCTTACTTGGCATCGTTAACAGTCCCGCCATCCTGGCGCAGGACGCAGCATCGGGCAAGCCAATTACGCTGGTGGTTCCGTTTGCACCGGGCGGCCCGACGGATGCAATGGCACGTGCCATTGCCCACGAGCTCAAGGACATTCTTGGACAAACGGTCATCGTCGACAACCGCGCCGGTGCTGGCGGTAACATCGGTGCCGATTTTGTTGCCAGGGCGCCGGCGAATGGACAAACCATCCTGTTTGGCACGTCTGGCCCGCTCGCCATCAATGCAAGCCTTTACAAGAAAATCAGCTACGACCCGTTGCGCAGCTTCACGCCTATTATCAATCTGGGTTACCTGCCGAACGTTCTGGTAGTACATCCCGGCATTCCGGCGAAGAATGTCAAGGAATTGATAAGCTACGGCAAGGCGAATCCCGGCAAACTAAGTTATGCCTCGTCAGGGAATGGCGCATCGTCCCATCTTGCCGGCGTTATGTTCAACAAGCTCGCAGGGACCGACTTTATGCACGTTCCCTACAAGGGCACAGGGCCCGCGCTGAATGATCTCATCGCCGGACATGTTTCCATGGCTTTTACGGATGTGCTTACCGCACTGCCGTATATCAAAACCGGAAAGCTGCACGTGCTTGGCGTAACGACAAGCGGTCCTTCACGCGCCCTGCCTGACGTACCGACCGTCGCTGAACAGGGAGTCAAAGGCTTCGACGTCAGCGTCTTCTTCGGCATCGTCGCCCCGGCCGGCACACCTCCGGATGTTGTTGCCAACTTGAACCGGGCATTCGCTACGGCGTTGAAACGGCCGGAGCTGGCAAAGTCGCTGGAGAAGCAAGGGCTGGAAATGGCTCCTAGCACCGATCCCGAAAGTCTTCGTACGTTTATGGCGAGCGAAGTCACGCGCTGGAAGGATGTCGTTAAAAGCTCGGGTGCACAACTGGACTAAAGAACTATGACAACCACAGCGACAGGAGCCCTTCAGGGGCTCAAAGTAATCGATGTTTCGCGTATCCTCGGTGGACCCTATTGCGGTCAAATTCTCGGCGACCATGGCGCGGACGTGCTCAAAATTGAACCGCCCCAGGGCGACGATACCCGCACATGGGGGCCACCGTTTCTTAACGGAGTCGCTTCTTATTATCTCGGCCTGAATCGCAACAAGCGCGGCATGCGACTCGATTTAAGCGAGCCTGCCGGTCGTGCAACCTTGCTTGAGCTTTTGTCGGATGCGGACGTTCTGCTTGAAAACTTCAAGACCGGCACACTGGAAAAGTGGGGGATAGGCTACGAGACTTTGTCCGAGCGTTTTCCCCGCCTGATCCACTGTCGAGTAAGTGGATTCGGCGCCGACGGGCCGCTCGGCGGTTTGCCTGGTTACGACGCCGCAATTCAGGCGATGAGTGGCATCATGAGCGTCAATGGCGAAGCGGGTAGCGAGCCTCTACGCGTCGGCTTGCCGGTCGTTGATATGGTCACAGGGCTGAACGCGGTGATCGGAATACTACTGGCCGTCAACGAACGCGAGCGCAGCGGAAAGGGACAGTTCGTCGAGGCGGCTCTTTACGATAGCGGACTCTCACTGCTCCATCCGCATGCAGCAAACTGGTTCTTGAATGACAAGACCCCAGTGCGCACCGGGAATGCGCACCCCAACATCTATCCCTACGACAGCTTTCCGACTCGCACCTCTCCGATCTACCTGGCAGTCGGGAACGATCGCCAGTTTCAGATTCTTTGCAAAGTGTTGGGCGCGCCTACCCTCGCCTATGAGAAAGAATTCCATGACGCCGGTTCCCGTTCGGCCAATCGCAGCCTGTTGCGAGACCAACTAACTGCACTACTGCAAGAATTCGAGGGCGAGACGCTGACCGAGCGGCTGATGAAAGAAGGTGTTCCCTGCGCTCCAATCCTTGATGTCAAGAGCGCACTTGAGCACCCGCACACTGCGCACCGCGAAATGCTAGTCAGTATGCCGAATGGCTATAGAGGCATAGGCTCGCCCATCAAGTTAAGCCGTACGCCAGCAACCTATCGACTACCGCCACCGGATGATAGTGGCGAATTAGAAATCTGATACTTCAACCGAACAAGGAGCTAACTTGAGGCCTCTCGACCAGAAAGTGCAATTTCACTGGGACGATCCGCTGCTGCTGGACCAGCAGCTGACCAACGACGAACGCATGGTGCGCGACGCCGCCAATGCGTATTGCCAGGACAAGCTACAACCCCGCGTGCTGGAAGCCTTCCGCCATGAAAAAACCGATCCGGCGATCTTCCGCGAAATGGGCGAACTCGGCCTGCTCGGCCCCACCATCCCCGAGCAATACGGCGGCCCCGGCCTCAACTATG